>DJVD01000292.1:7939-19412 GCA_002440805.1 Chloroflexi bacterium UBA6265 | reverse complement strand
CCTTCGCCTGGTTGGAACCCATTCGTGCCGTGAACCGGGGACGCAGTGCGGCCGTCTGACGCGAACGAGTTTGATTCCTGTAAGGAAGGATAGGAGTTGTGCGAGGGTGCTCCATCACTCAAATGAGTGATTAATCGGTGGAAGCGGCGCAGACCTTTGAGGGGATTAGAGGCGCGACGCGCGTACCTCGTCCATGACGGCTATTAACTGGTGAATGGATGCGTTGGGGATGACGCGCCGCACGCCATTGATGTGGATCACTGCCTCGTCCCGATCGTCGGGGTACAGCGCAATCCACGCCGGAGAGCATGTACTCAGGGCTGTATGCGTAGCACTGCAAATCACCACCAACGGGCGGAGTTCGCAAATAACGAGTTCAAGGTCATCATGGGGGACCACGCGCACCTCGATATCCGGACGTTGGGCGCGAAAAGAATACGCCAGAACCTCGCGATGCAGTTTCAATTCATTTGCGATGAGCACATCGATTCGCGTCATGGTTCTCCCAGACGAAAAGCACATGACCGTATTACACAGCACCTGTGGCGAGGCTGCATCACTCAAATGGTGCAAATCTTCCCGGGCACCTTGTTAGGCCAGATCGTCTTCGGAGAGGAATCGGTGGCGAAGGGCGAAGAGCACGGCCTGCAAACGCGAATCCACGCCCAACTTTCGATAGATACGAACGATGTGACTGCGCACCGTATCGTGACTGACAAAGAGGCGCTCAGCGATGGCGTGATTATCCAGCCCGGCCGCCAATGCCCGGAGCACTTCCTGCTCACGCTGACTCAGCGTTGCCAGGGCAAGGTGGCCATTCTTCTCGGTGGATAAATACAGGCTGCCCTGCTGCATCAACTCAGACGCCTCTCGCGGGCTCACCAACGGTTCTCCCGCTGCAGCCCGGCGAAGGGCATCGAGGATATCGCTGATACTGGTCGACTTGTGCAGAACACCAACCGCTCCCGCGGCGATGGCCTGTGCCCGGCTTTTCTCGCCTGTATTGCCGGTCAGCACGATCGCAACCGCGTTGGGATGATGCACCCGAAGCACGCCAATGAGATCGATACCACGGGCACCCGCCAGGTCAAGGTCAAGGAGGGCAACATCGATCGAGTTTGCAGGGATTACAGATCGGGCAGTATCGCTATCGCCGGCCTGGGCGACCACGGTGATATCGTCGGCGAGATCGAGCATGAACACCATCGATTCCCGGAACGATGTATGGTCATCCACCACAAGCACCCGGATCATGACGCCTCCTTAAGCCAGAAACTGAAGCGTGTCCCCTCGCCCAGCCCTGATTCGACGACGAGATCGGTATCATGGGCATTCAGGATGCGACGGCAGAGATACAGGCCGAGTCCGCGCCCTTCGCCCGCATGCTGTCCCCGCCCGAACTTCTCGAAAATGCGCAGTTGATCCACCGGATCGATACCTGGCCCGTCATCCTCAATCTCAATGCGGACGCATCCTTGCTCCTGCAGCGATCGCACAACAATTCGCGTTCCCTCGGGCGTGTGCCGCAAGGCATTGTTGAGCAGGTTGCGGATCACCTGGCCGATACGCTCAGGATCGGCCAGTACACGTGTCTGGAGCGGCGGCTCGAGGCTGACCTGGCGTCCACGCAAAACGTTCACACCGTACGCCTCGGCATCTTCAAAGAGATCATGAAGTGCCACCGGACGGGGTTGCACCGCGAAGTCGTCGTGCTCGATCTCGGCTGAGGCATGGATATCGCGGACAAGCAGCTGCAGAATGCGCGCCTCTCCCTGGATACGACCCGCAACCTTTTGCTGCTCGTCTGGAGGGAGAATGCCAAGGGAAATCATCTGGGCCATGTTGCCAATCGCCGCTAGTGGCGAGGCCAACTCGTGCGCCACCATGGAGCTGAAATCCCGCTTTAGGATGCCGATTTCCTCAAGTTGGCGCACCCGGTCCTTCTCCTCGGCCAGGAGCTGGGCACGTTCCTGGCTCAGTGACCGGAGCTCGACAATTCCCCCGGTGATGACGATCGCCGTCAGTGCAAACCGGAGGATGCTGGTTGTTGTCAGTACCGAGCTGTACATCGAGGGCCAGAAAAGCGAATGCAATTGCGCACCAGCAAGCAACGCGGTAGCGATCACAAGCCAGTCGCCAGAGCGGGAGGTTCGGGCGTGATACACGGCACCAAACGCTGCGGCCGAACCTGCGACGAGCGGCGCCAGTCCAAGGACGAGATGCCAACCTGTCAGATCTGGGAACGCACGGACACCAGTCGCAGCGAGAAGGCTCTCCATATCGCTCGCCCGCACGAGGCGAGGAAAATCCTCGCCATACCGGATCACCGCAAACGATGCCATTATCCCGCCGCTAAGCAGCAGGAGGAATGTGCGCCGTGTAAGCTCTGGGGCCAACCGGGGAACGAGCCCAATCGCCATCAGGCTGGTGGCCAGTGTCCGCACGAGGAGTGAACCATACATGCTCACATTGGGATCGGGCGTTGCATCAAGGAGTGGAGAGACATAGCCGAAGCCCAGGGCCCCGCTCCCCAGCACGAAGAGCGATGTGGCCACCCAACGCATGCGCCAGCGGTCAGCATCAGAGGCAGACAACGCAACCACCAGCGCCCCGAACAACTGCCCGAGGGCGAGGAACATCTCAAACCCGGTCTTGCCGCGAGGATTGAAAATCACAAACCGAAACGAGTCGAAGAGATACACCGCACCCAGCCAACCGAGAACGATCAAGGCAGTCGCGCCGGCCAGCACCCAACCTCGCCGGGGATCCATGCTCTCCGGTGGCAGATTGCTTGAAAGAACCGACCACCGGGCCACCTGACGTGGGGTACGTCGCCCGCGCGCTGGCTCTCGGCCAGGCCCGGCCTTAGAACGGTGCGTAGCCAAACGAACCGCAGCGGGTGACTCCACACTGCCAACGCGTTCTCTACGATGCTGCCTTCCGAGGCGCTGAACACAGTTGATCGCGGCGATCACATCACCATCCCGTTATGTCATCCATAGATCCTGATAGACCTAACCTTAATACACTGCTGCTGTTATGTCATCTGATTGCGTCATGAAAATTCGGATTATGCAGTGAGTAGTCAACCTGCTGAGGTCCAATATGGCTGGGGGGAGCAACGTGTGTATGGAGATTAATCTGAATGAGGTGCTTTCTACGGAAGCTTCGCTACGTATTCAGCTTCTATACTCACCAATTAGAGCAGGTGAAATTCGCTGCCACCGAGCTAATGGGAAAATACCGTCTCCGTTCGGCCTGCATGCCAATCGAGAAATCGAGGTCATAAATGTCGACTGCTTCCAAAATCCAGCCAATCATCCACGCTGCAACCGATCTCGAGTTGTTCTCGATTTGGGTGAGCATCATGGCTGAATTACGCCGCAGGAAGATCTTGCGCTCAGATAACACTCCTACCGGTGACTATGCCGAATGGCTGGTTTCCCAGACACTAGGGCTGAAACTGGAGGCCAACGCTAAAGCCGGATACGATGCTGTGGATGCCCTGGGAAATCGATACCAAATCAAAGCCAGACGACTCGCAACCGAGAAGACCTCTCGGCAACTCAGCGCAATAAGGAACCTCAATAGCGATCCATTCGACCAGCTTATCGTGGTAATTTTTGGCACCGAGTTCCAGGTACTCGAGTGTTGGCAAATACCAATAGACGTTGTGCGGAAGCATGCTATTTTTACGCCACATGTCAATGCACACCGCCTCCACGCGCAAGGATCACTTCTCTTGGACCACAAAGTGACAAGACTTGTAGCGATTGAGGAACTGTTTCACTGAGCGATCGAATCCACCTGCGACTCTCGAGTTAGGATTCGCGGCCACATACTCGCCATCCCTACCCGGGCGGCGGGATTCGCCGTATCATGCCGATTAACGAGACCTCGCCAGCATCCAGGAGCCGCACCGTGCATATCGATTCCGCCACCGATTCGCTGTCCTATTGGCACGCCACGCAAGAGCCGTTCATCCCTGATGATCCGCTGCCGGCCGCTGCCGATGTGGTGGTGATAGGCGGCGGCATGCTCGGGTGCTGGACCACGTACTGGTTGGCGAAATCGGGTGCCAATGTTGTGCTGTTGGAAAAAAACGCCATCGGCTGGGGCGCTACAGGTCGTAACGGTGGCTTCCTCATCGAGGGCGCGGCCGTGAGCTACCAACGGCTGATCGAACTTCTCGGAGCCGACGCTGCCAGCGATTTCTATGCGCTGACCATACAGGGGCAACAGCTGGCATACGAAATCGTGGAAGGCGAAGGTATCGATTGCGGTCTTCGCCGCACCGGCACGCTCTCGCTGGCGCTCTCGGCGGAAGAGCTTGCCGCGATCACCACCCAACGGGATCTGCTGGCGGCCGACGGATTTCAAACGGAACTGCTCGATCGCACCGGCGTGCAGCAATTGATCCACACGCCGTTGGCCGAAGAGATCACGGGAGGCTACCTGGCACCCACGGGCGGCACGCTGCATTCGTCCCGCTATATCGCCGGCCTCGCCCGTGCGGCGCAGCGAAACGGAGCCAGCATCGTCAATGCCGATGTCGCATCGGTCATGTCTGCTGGCAACGCTACCACTGTGCACACCTACCTCGGGCCAATTGCGGCAGGGAAGGTGGTGGTGGCATTGAACGCATGGACCGATGCGCTCATCCCGGAAATGAATGGCGTCATTGTCCCAACGCGCGGGCAGATCATTTCCTACAAGCCAACGCGGCGCGTGTTCACCACCGCCACCGGCGCCGAGATTACGCCCACAGGCGAGTATTGGCAGCAGCGTCCCGATGGCAGCATTGTGGTTGGCGGCTGTCGCGAGGATGCGCCCAACAAAGATTCCGGAATTCGCGAGATGGTGACCACACCCCATGTGACTGCGAAAATCGAACAGGTGATGCCGAGGCTTTTCCCGGAACTGAGCGACCTTGAGACTGATCGCCAATGGGCCGGCCTGATGGCGTTTACGCCCGATGGTTTACCAATTGTGGACCACAGCGAGACATCGGAAAACATCTGGTACGGGGGCGGCTTCAATGGCCATGGTATGCCGTTCGGACCCATTCTTGGCCAACTCCTGGCCACAACCGTCCTCACCGGGCAACGGGCTCCCGCACTCGCTCCCCTGGTCCACACCAGGCCATCACTCGGCTAGATGACACCCCGATCCCTACCCGGCAAACAGATGCCCGGAACATAACTGTCCCTGGCATCTGCGTTTGGTACACAGATCCAGAATTACCAGGGGATTGGGGCGTAGAGGTCGTCGTATACCGTGGATTCGAGGAATTGCGGGGCAACCCTGGCCTGAAGCGTACGCTCGAGTTCGGCCGCGAAGCGGATGAGGCGACGCTCGGTGAACGCGGGACCAAAGAAATGCAGTCCGGCGGGGACGTTCTCCGTGTAGCCGATCGGCAGCGTTACGCTGGGGTAGCCAGCGCTGGCAGCCAGCTGCGTGGAGGCCCAAAAATATGAGGTGTTATCCCACCGGGTCGGCAATGCGCTGGTTGGTGCCACCAATGCATCCAACTGGTGCTCCTCACATACCTGGTCAATACCGCGCGCCCTGGCGGCATCGTGCAGATCGTTGATCCACGCGACGTGTTGGTCGTCCCATTCCGGCAACGCATACAGCCCCTGCGACATCGGATCGCTGCTCCACGTCCACTGCGATTCATCGGGATTGGCATCGTACCAGGCGACGACATCTTCGAGGCTGCGAATCGGACCACCTGAGGTGTAGCCATTGAGAAAGCGTTGGAAGAGTGCCGGGAACTCCACACCCATCGTTTCGCTGGCCGTGAGTGTCCCTTGCAGGCTGTTGATGCCTTCCGGATAGATGTCGTCTATCACGATCGCACCGGCTTCTTCGAGGGCCAGGAGCGCGTTCTCGGCATGACGATCGGCTTCCGTGTCCGTCCCCCAGTACGATCGCACAACACCGATACGTGCGCCCTGCAGGCCACCATCGGAAATGGCACGCACATAATCCCGCGCGCCGGGTTGATGAACACGGTCAAGAAACTGGTCGCCGGCAGGAAAGAGTGGTGCGTGGTCGCCATAGGCAATGTCATTCGGATCGAACCCGGCGATAACAGAAAGCAGCGCGGCGGCATCGGCGACCGTTCGCCCCATCACCCCCGGAGAATCGAGGGTATACCCATTGCCAATTCCTCCTTGTCGGCTGGTCACGCCGACGGTGGGTTTAATCCCCACTACACCGCATGCCGATGCGGGACAAAGGATACTGCCATCGGTTTCCACGCCCACGGACACAGGTGCGTAGCTGGCGGCCACTGCCGACGCCGAGCCCGAGCTTGACCCCCACGTGGTTTGCGATGTGACGTAGGGATTGGCGCTTAGCCCGCCTCGCGGGCTCCATCCATAAAGCACAGGGCGATAACCCGACCATTCCGTCAGGTTGGATTTGCCAAGAATAATCATGCCCGCTGCACGCATGCGCTCCACGATGAAGGCATCTTTGGTGGCAACGGTGCCTTCCATCGAGCGCGAGCCGGCAGTGGTCTGCATCCGGTCGGCGGTGGCAAAAACATCTTTCACCACCACAGGCACACCATGCATGGGACCCCGACTGCGCCCAGCTTTCAGTTCCTCGTCCATTTGTTCGGCGATCGCCAACGCATCCGGGTTCGTTTCGATCATTGCCGCCAACCAGGTATCGGCACCATCGAGCTGATCGATTCGGTTGAGCGATGCCTCGGTAAATTCAGCAATCGAGAATTGGCCGCTATCGTATCCCGACCGGATATCGGCCACGGTGATTTCGTACGCAATGTCGGTCTGGGGCACGGGTGTTTGCGCGTGGGCGAATTCGATCTTTGGAGCTACAGCTGCTGCGGCGCCTGCCTGCACAAGGCGCCGTCGGCTCAATAATTGCGGTTTCTGATGCATTGACTCTCGCAGTTGACAGGCTAGATTTCGGCGGCGCTGAGGTGTTCCCCAACGGCCGGTTCAATCATGTCGTCGTGAAATAGTTCAGCCAAAAGTTGGCTAACTCGCCGCAAGGTTGCGGCAAATGGTTCTGCGGGGGCATCGACGATCGTGTATGCCACACCCACACTTTCCAGATCGTCCAGTAAGGCCTGGAATTGTACGCGGCGGCTTTCGCTCGCCTCGGCCGTTCGTACCAGAATCACCGGGATATCCAGCACGGCGCTGAACGTTGCCGGAGTTCGCAAGGCATAGTTATCCGCGTGCGTCAACGGCATGCCGAACTGCCCGGTGACCCAGTTTCGCCACTGGATATCGGCGTTGGCTAGCTCTATCGCCCAATCCGTGATGGGATCAATTGCCACCACCGCGGCGAACGATCCCGGTCGGGCACCAGCCGTGCTCAGTGCCAATGCTCCGCCGAAGCCGTGGCCCACCAACGTTACCTGCCGGGGATTGATGCCATCTTCCTTACCGAGCGCCCGAGCCGCTTCAGCGATATCGGTGATCTCGAGTTCGGTGTTGGCGTAGTCACGCAAGTCGTTTTGCACCGCCGCGCCAAAGCCGCTGGCACCATGCAATACCGGGCTCAACACCGCCAGCGAGGTACTCGCCAGCGCCTGCTCGTGCGGCTGGAACGATCCCCGCCGGGTATCCAGCGGACCTTCCGGCAGGTAGACGATGCCTGGCACATCGCCGCGGTTGCCTTCGCCTGATCGGTACAAAAGTCCCGAGAAGGTCTCATCCGGACCGACCTTGAACTCAAACGGCTGCGGCTGGACGAGATGGAGATCGCTCGTGATTGCGCCGATCTCCGGCTGGATCGCAATGCGATCCGCCTTGGCGGTATTGGCCTGCACAAAAATCGTGATCGGCTGCTGCGGCGCAGAGAACGCGTAGGCAACCGTCTTGGCCGCCGACCACCGCGCCATGGACACCACGCCCTCACCGGGATCAAGGGCCACCGATGCCGAGCTGTGTAAACTCCGCTCGCACAGCACCGTGGTGAATCCCTCGGTACGGACATAAATGAGGCGCGCTTCGTCCGGCGCAAAGCGAGGTTCGGTTTTGTCGCCGCTTTCGCGAGTGACCACCCAACCGGCCTTGTTATCGGCGTTGACCACGCTAATGCCGAGCCAGTCGTTCTCCAGCGTTACGAACGCCACCAGGTTACGGCCCGGAACCCACTCGATGGAGTGCCGCACGGCCGGCGATTTTTCGCCGGTGAGGTTGGTAAGCTCCCCCGCTTCCAGGCTGAAGCTCCAGATGTCGTGGTATTCGTTGCCGCCGCTGATCGGGCGAAGGAAGGCTATGAACTTGCCATCGCGGCTCCACTGCGGCTCACGGCTATGCTCGCGACTCCAGGTGAGCATTTCGATACCGCCGGGTTCGTTCGGAGAACCCAGTGCAATCACATCGCGGCCATCGATGGTGCTGGTGAAGGCGATAATCTCACCATCCGGGGACCAGCGAGGTGAGCGATCGGCGCCGGAATGATTGGCCAGCATGAAGGGCTTTGCACCAGCCAAAGGCAAATCACCCTCGGCAGAGGCACTGAGGATAAATGGCTCATCAGCCAACGTCTCCGTCTCAGACTCGAATGCTGGTTCAACGTCGCCAGTATCACCTTCGCCAGCTTCACGCTCTGCGTCGGCCTCGGCGAAAATGTCGTCGAGATCCGTCACGGCCTGGTCGCTGGTTTCCAGCGGTTCGGCAGCAGGTTCCACGTCCTCAAACAGGGTGGCGGATTCACCGTCATTGCTTTCACCTGAGGTTTGGTCCTGGTGATCGGCGATCATCGGTGCTTCGTTGGATGCCATGGGCACGATCCAGATGGCCGTGCGATCGCCATCCGGATGCATGCCTGTGATGGCGATGCGGGTGGAATCTGGCGAAAACTGCGGACCGCGCACCAGGCGTCCGCTTTCGGGATCGAGATCCTCAACCGGCACGAACGGCAGATCCAGACGGTGTGGTTCACTGCCTTCGGCAGTTCCGCTCAGCCACAGTTCCAACTCACCACTCTCACCCGGTTGCAGCCATACCAACCAATTGCCGTCCGGAGATGCCTCCAGCGATGTTGGCATGCGGAACGTTTGGGCCGTGGCGATATCCAGGGCGTCGGTCGCTTCCACTGAAGGCATTGTTTGCGGTTCTGGGGAAATTGGTTCTTCAATCGCGGCGGCGTCGTGTGCTTGGGTCGGGCTTGGTGAATCGGTCATGGGAAGCTGTCTTTCGCTCCTGCACTGCGTCGGGCGCAGTGGTTCCAACTGTCCGGCGGAGTACACACGCGCTTGCAGACTTATCCGCCGACTCAATGCATCGTTGCATAGTGTAGCGCGAAGCATCGCTATGCGTAACGCGAGTGGGGTTAAGTTAGCGCAACGCGTCGGGCAGGATGGTTCCGCTGGCCACCGTGCGGGCCGTTCCCGCCAGGCGAATATCCGTCGCCCTGGCACCATCATCGCGCCAGGACACTGTAAGCGTCATGCCGCTGCTCACCCGGACGTTAACCGGCTGCTGCACCATACCGCGCCGGGTGGCGGCAATAGCGCTGCAAACGGCGCCGGTGCCGCAGGCAAGTGTCTCCGCTTCCACCCCGCGTTCATAGGTGCGCATGCGGATGGTTGTTTCATCGAGCTTGTGAACAAGGTTGACGTTCGCGCCCAACGGCTGCAGTTGTGGATCAAGCCGAATCGCCCTGCCAATGGTTTCCAGGGACTCGATTTCATCGGCATCGTCGACAAAGCCAACAACATGGGGAACGCCAAGCATATAGTGGTCGAATTCGATCCGCTTAAGTGCATCGAAATGCAAGGTGGCGCCGATCTGATGCGCGTCCATCATCCGCAAGCTAACCCGTTCGCCTTCCACCTCCGCCTCCACCGTACCGGCAGGGGTGGTGAAGGCGCAGCGGTTGCCCGCGAGCTGGTGATTCACCGCATAGCGCGCTCCCACCATGGCACCATTTCCGCACATATCGCCATCGGAACCATCGGCGTTGATGTAGTGCCAGTTAAAGTCCGATTTATCCGACGGCCCAATGACGATGACGCCATCGGCCCCGATACTGGTGCCACGTCGACAGACGGCCTGCACGAATGCCGGCAGGTCATCAACCACGTCGGCCAACATCTCGTGATCGATAACGATGAAATCGTTGCCACTTCCGTGCATTTTCTCAAACGGGATTGCTGGAGGTGTTGTCATCTACGCTTTCCTGACTGAAGGGAGGCCACATAGGGCCACAAATACGCGTTTCACCCGGCATTTGATGGGGTACAATCGAGGGACGTGTGACTGTCCGTACACATCCTGATGTGGACGCAGTCTTTCGTTCATTCTCGCATGGCTTCACCAACCGGGGTGAAATGCCGACGCCAGAGGAGCTACGTTCCCCGTGCCTATTTCCCACCATACACCCCGCGTCATTGCCGCCCTGCTTGCGGGATCACTTGCGATTACCGCGCTGGCATCTGCCGCCCAGGATGGTACCGGCGGGTCCACACCCGAGCCGACCTTCGATTGCCAAATCGTCGCCGCTAGCTGGGTATCAGCTGTCTCCAGCCCGATGGCCTCACCGATTGCCTCACCGATCGCATCAATGGCAGCCACACCTGTGGCGTCGCCCGTTGCGTCGCCGATCGTGGAAAATCCCGTCGATCCGCTAGAGGCCGATCTTTCGGTGGCCGCGAGTTCCATCCTCGATTGCATGAGCGAGAACGATGTGGATGCGCTCACGAAGTTAACCGGCGGGAACTTCCGCGGTACCTGGCTCGGATTCGGCGGTGCCCTGAGCGATGCCGATTTCGCCGCCTTGCTACCGATGTTGCCCCATCTCCCCTATAACCTCATCGCTGTGACCAATGCATCGGTTGAGGGCGAGACCGCCACGGCAACTGTCACCTACACCGTCGGCCGCCAGGTGCTCACCGGGACGTGGACGTTTGACCTCACTGACATTGACGGCACCCCAACCTGGGTCGTGCAGAACGAGGTCCTGCAAGCTGGAACCGCTCCTGCAGGTGCTGTGAGTGTCGATCTCACGATTACCGATGGCGTGTTCACCTTCTCCGCTCCATCGGTTCAGGGCAGCACTATCGTGATTAATGTCAGCAATACGGGCAGCATGCCACATGAGGCGCTGATATTGCGGGTACCGGCCGATGTTACTGCCGCCGATATCGCCGCCGCTCCGACCGGGATTCCGGAAGGCGTGACCTTCATCGCCCAGGCGACGGTACCTGCCGGCAGCAAGGGGACGATGATCCTGACCGATCTTCGCCCTGGCACCTACACCGTGGTTGATTTGCTGCCCGATGCCAATGGCATGCCGAACGTCAGCAGCGGCATGATCACCACGTTTGAGGTCACCGCGCCCTAACCACCTATTTGCCAAAAGCCCGCCGGAGGAACCTCCGGCGGGCTTTTGTGTGCCGTTCAATCACGAACAGGCGGGTTTACTCCGTGACGGTGATCACCACCGATTCGCTGGGATCTACGGTGCAATCGAACTTGTA
>DJVD01000292.1:0-7895 GCA_002440805.1 Chloroflexi bacterium UBA6265 | reverse complement strand
TCGATCGCCGAATCCACGGTGGGAATGTTCAGTTCCGCGGCCCGCCCTTCGGGGATGACGAACACCAATCCCTGCGGTTCGTCTTCCGGCCAGAAGGCAGCGATGCCGCCAAGCGAGCCGACAATTACCAACGCCGCCACGCTCAGCACCATTAACCACAGTCGCGACCGCGAGCGTGGCCGATCGGCATGGGAAGTTGTGGGAGCGGAGTCGATCATATCGTGGTTCGCTTCTAGCTACCGGGCGTGGCGGCCGGGGACGCCATCGGTGTGGCCATGCCATCAACCTTTGGAGCCTGCCGGGCCCAGATACCGCTTACTTCCAGATCATCGCCGACCTTCACCGCATCGCCAAACTCATCCTCGTCCGGCTGGGCCACGTAGATGGGCACCGTGATCTCCACGTCGCCAGCGTTCTCAAAAAACAGTGTGGCGGAGAATTCCTCGCCTTCAAGCAGGCTCTTGTTAATCCCGATCAGCATCACGTGGTAGCTGCCTGGCTCAAGCACCAGTTCGCCATTGGCCGGAATTTCCACACCATCATGTTGCGGCGACATCGCCATCACGCCATCTTTCATCTCCACATTGTGGATTTCAATGGTTTGGGCGATATCGCTCTCCACCTTCACCAGCCGATCCGGCTCTTCGCCCGCGTTGGTGACCGTGAAGTAAAACCCACCCATGCTGAGGTTTCCCTTCGGCATGTCGGGCGTAGCGCTCATATGATCGCTGTGGCCTTGCGACTCAGGGGTGCCTCCCATTTGCTGGGCTGCCACCGCCCCAAATGCCGATACCAACAGGGCCATGACCAAAACGAATGCAATCCGGAACTTCATGACGGTACTCCTGTACAAAAAACTGTAACAACCTAAGGTTGGTCATCCCGCAAGTGGCGAACATCCTCCGCCATATCGGCGGGGTCAAAGCCCAGCGGATAGGCAAGGTAGAGTCGACCATCGGGGCCGATAACGTAGGTGGACACATCGTGGTTCACCAGGTAACCCGACGCCGAATCCCCATCACTCCTGCTCACCGATACGCCCCATTGGGATGTAAGTTCCACCGTATCCTCGGGCGACATGCTGACACCGTAGAACTCGGGATCCCAAAATCCCAGCCATTCTTTCAGCCTTTCCGGCGAATCTCGCTCAGGATCGACGGTGACCATAACAAAAACAACATCGTCGGCTTCGTCACCCAGTTCGGCTTTCACCTCTCGCCATTCGGCAAGGGTCGCCGGGCAGGCATCGGGGCAATTTGTATATCCAAAGTAAATGAACACCACCTTGTCCTGGAACTGGGACAGGGTGAACGGCTCACCATTCTGATCAACGGCGTTAATCAGTTCGTGCGCTTCCCGCGGGGGCTCATAGAAACCACCGTTATAGGTGTACGTGTCGTCTTTCCAGAACTCCATCCAATTGGGCAAGATGCTGGCACTGGAGGCCGCGAGGAACCCGCCACCGGCGATAACAATCACCGCGATAACGGCAAGCAACAAACGTAACGAACGGGGCATGCAGGCTCCTTTGCCGACATCTCGAAAGCGAGGCACTATCAAGACTGTAGTATAGCCACGGTGCTGCCGAACATGCCCCGGGGGGTATCGATTTCCCATGTCTGCCGATTGCCGCAGGGGCGACCCTGCCATACGATGCCGGGAGTGACCTGAATTTCCCTACACGCCGGAGCCCAAACGATGACCACCATTCCCGCCACCCTCTCATCTGAATCAATTCGCCTGCTGCAAGGACTACTGCGCTGCGATACGCAAAGCCCTCCGGGCAACGAAATCGTCGCCGCCCAGTTCATCCGCAGCGAACTGGCGAAACACGATATTCCGTGTGAATTCCTGGAGTCGGCGCCCGGCCGGGTCTCGGTGGTGGCTCGCCTGGTCGCGGCACATCCTGCCGCCAGGCCCATCCTTTTGATGGGCCACATCGATGTTGTCACCGTGGATGCCGATAAGTGGGATCGTGATCCTTTCGGCGGCGAACTCGATGAAGACGGCTTCATCTGGGGACGCGGTGCCCTCGATATGAAAAGCAAGGTGGCGGGCGAGCTGGCTGCATTCATCGCCATCAAGAACGAAAACATCCCGTTGGATCGCGATATCATCTTCGCCGCCTTTGCCGATGAGGAGGCAGGCGGTGCCTTCGGGGCCGACTGGGTGTGGAAGAACCATCGGGATAAAGTCGATGCCGAGTTCGGGATTAATGAGGGCGGTGGTACCCCGCTGGAAATCGGCGGCAAACGCTTTTACACCTGCCAGGCCGGCGAGAAGGGCGGCACCCGCCTGAAGTTGACCGTCCGTGGCAATCCGGGGCATGCATCAACGCCGATTGAAAACACGGCGATGTCCAAACTCGGACTGGCGTTGGAACGCCTTCACGCGTGGGATCACCCCACCGTGCTGACGGCAAGCGTGCGCCTGATGTTGGAATCGATCGGCACTGCGCTCGGTGGCGATGCGCAACAGCAGATCGCGGCGGTGCTGGCGCAGGAATCGCCGAGCTGGGATCAACTGGCCGCGCTGCCGTTGCCGCCGAGTTACCTGCCAACCCTCAAGGCCACGACCCGCAACACTGCTGTGCCNNAATCGGTGATGCCGCCGAGGTGAGCTTCCTGTATGACACACAGGAAGTGGGGATAGAGGCCGATCCGAACAGCACCTTTTTCGACGCGATCCAGCAGGCGATGTCCGAACTTGATCCAGACGGCCTGGTAATTCCGTCGCTCATTTCCGGCGGTACCGACGCCGGCCTGGTTCCCGGTGTGAAGGTATACGGGTTCTTCCCGATGATGCCGAGCGAGCGCCTGCCCATGTACAAGCCACTGGTCCACGGCCATAACGAGCGCATCCACATGGATGATGTGGCCTACGGCACCGAATTCGTCTATCGACTGGTGATGAATGTGGCGGGGCCACAGGCATGAGCGATCCAAAGAGCGTCCTTTTCCTTTGGGGTGGAATGGACTTCCACGAACCGAAGCAAACCAGCCAGCGTTTCGCCGAGCGACTCGGCAATCGTGGCTTTGAGGTAACGATCACCAACGATGCGATGGTGCTGGATGATGCGGCGGGGCTGGCCGGGTTCGACCTTATCGTTATCAGCATTACCATGGGCGAGATCAGCGACCAGCAGGAAGCCAACCTGCTTGCGGCGGTAAGAGCCGGCACCGGACTCGGTGGCTGGCATGGCGGGCTTGCCGATACCTTCCGTACCCGCACCAATTACCAGTACGCGGTCGGCGGTCAGTGGGTGGCACATCCGGGTGACATGACAGATTACAGCGTGCAGGTGAAACCGGGACATGAGATCACAGCCGGCATCGCCGATTTCGTGATGCGAAGCGAACAGTACTACCTGCATGTCGATCCCGCGGTAGAGGTGCTTGCCACCACAACGTTTGGTGGCGCGCATGATCCATGGATCGAAGGCGTGGTCATGCCGGTGGCATGGACGAAGCGATACGGTGCGGGCAAGGTGTACTACTGCTCGCTGGGCCATGTGAATGCGGATTTCGAGTGCAAAGAAGCGGCCCTGCTCGTGGAGCAGGGCCTTGTGTGGGCAACACGATAGCGAAATTTACTCTCCGCCCGGATCCGGAGTGTGGCTGAGGTGGGCGATGGTGAGCAGGAACGCACCATCCTCCTCACAAACCACACCATGCGGCACATCCGGCGCCACAATGGCGATCTCGCCGGTTTTCATCAGGCGCGGCTGGCCATCAATAGTCACGGTGAAGGCGCCCTCCAGCACCTGAACGGTGATGGGGCCCGGTGCATGGTGTTCGTGCAGTAAACCGCCGACAATTGCGGTCACAACCACCACGCGCAGCGTTTCCGATTTCACCAGGATCTCGGCCCGATGCTTTGCCTTGCTCTCGGGATCTGGCGGGAACTCGGCGATGACCGCGTTGAGGTCAAAAATCTCAAATACGCGTTCTTCACTCATGAGGACACCTCCTGTCGGGCACGGGCGCTATCCCGCCACTGCAACAATTCTTTCACCGGACCAAGGTCATAATCCGGACCGTTCACGCCGATGGTGATCAGGGTGACGCCCTTCTCCACATATGCGTCAGCGGTTTCCAACGTGTCCTTGTTCACACCGCTGGAGCGCTCAATCGTCTGCNNACCCCGCTGGAGCGCTCAATGGTCTGCGGATCGCGTCCGATGTCGGCGCAGTGTTGTTCCAGGATCGCGCTTTTGGCAGCCATTTCATCTGGCGTGCCCCACGCATGCCAGGTATCGGCATGTTCGGCCACCAGCTTCAGGGTCACTTTGGGGCCGGATCCACCGATCAGGATTGGCAATGTGCCGTTGACTGGTCCGGGATTCAGCTTGCCGAGGCGTTCCTTGATCTTGGGCAGGTCGCGCTTCAGGTCCTGCAGGCGGCTGGCTGCGGTACCGAATTCGTACTCATAGTTGTAGTAATCGCGTTCGAACCAGCCCGATCCCATCCCGAGCACGAATCGCCCACCAGAGATGTGATCGATGGTGCGAGCCATATCGGCCAACAGGTGCGGATTGCGATAGGAATTGCAGGTGACCAGTGAGCCGATCTGGGCCCGGCTGGTGATTTCGGCCATGGCAGCAAGCTGGGTGTACGCCTCAAAGTGAAGGCCATCGGCTTCACCACTCAAAGGATAGAAGTGATCCCAATTGAATATGATATCTGTGCCGAGTTCGTCCAACTCGATCACAGCGCGGCGGATGTTCTCCCACGGAGCATGTTGCGGCTGAACCTGCACGCCAACGCGAATCTGGTGATGGGTCATCGTTTTCTCATCTCCTGAAGCTCTATGCAAACAAATGAACGGTTACTTTTCGGTGTCGTTTTGGCGGGATGTCCTGGACGCAACGCGCCAGGGCGATCCCTCACGCGGTCCCGAACCATGGGCCCTCCATGGATTGGATGGCCAGGTGGCCTCGGCTGCCCGGGCGGTATCGCTCCCCAGGCGTTCGGCGTCTACCAGCAGACGCGGCGCTTCCTCGAAAGGAACATGGTCATCGTCGGGCTCCCCTGCATCGACGTCAACGCCATCGGCGGATTCATCGCTGCGTGATAGTTCGCTTTCTACCTGGGTGCCGAAATCAGCGTCATCCACATAGACAGGATGTCCCTCGCGTTCCCGGGCGCGGTTGAGCATCCACCTCCAGCCACTGCCCTGCACTGGTTCAATCGCAAAGCTGGACCGGCGCTGATCCATAAAGTCGGTAATCACAACCTGCAAGGCGGCGGCAATCGGGATCGCCAGAATCGCGCCGATCACCCCCATGAGCTGTGTGCCGGCCAGGATCGCAACGAATACGGTGAGGGGTGTGAGGCCAACGGCCCCGCGCATGACACGCGGGACCAGGAACCAGTTTTCCAGGCTCTGCATGACCACGATCACCAGCACCACCAGGATCGCCTTATCTGGACCCATAGTCAGGGCCACCAGCACCGCAGGGATACCGCCGAGCCATGGACCAACAATCGGGATAATCTCTGTGACACCGGCCCATAAGCCAAGCAGCGGCCAGAACTCGATCCCGAGAATGCCGTAGGACACCGTTGCGATCATGCCGATGATGCCGCAAAGGAGCAACTGCCCGCGCAGCCAACCACCGACCTTGTTCTCAACTTCGGTCCAGAGGGTGCCCACGCGCGGCTGCACCTTCGGCGATAGCTGATCCAGTACCACCCGGCGCACCAGTTTCTTTTCCAACAAGTAATAGAAGGTGATCACCAGGGTGGCAATCAGCGACGTGATTGCGCCAACCACAGAGCCAAGAATAGGAATGGCGCGGGCCGCGGCATCACCGGAAACTTCCGTGGATTGATTGGGGGAATCGATAAAATCGATGCCCGAATTCAGCAATGAAACCCCGGTGCCGCGCAGGAGGGGATTGGAGCTGGTCCTCCATTCGGCGCGGAGTTCCCTCATCTGCTCGGGGAAGGTTTCGCGGAAATCCGATGCTTCGTTTTGGAATACCGGGATGATCACAAACACCAGCGCGACGATCGTGGCCAGCACCCCGATATAGCAGATGGCAATGGCAGCAGCGCGGGGGATTCCGCGTCGTTCAAACCGCTGCACCGGTCCTTCGAGGATCGTGCCCAGCAGCACCGCCATCAGCACGCTCACCACAAGGGAGCCGAGATTGGTGATCACAGCGAAGGTGAGCAACACCAGCAGCAAGCTCAGTGGTGTCAGCGAGGGGAACTTATCCTCTCCTCGCGGTTCTTTGGGAACGGTGGAGCGAGCTGTTGTGGTGGCCATAGGTATCCATCAATGAGGTACAGGTTCACAGCCAACCGCCGGTCGGCACGTTGTTGGAGATGTTCCTAGTCCACGTTTTGCGGTTTCCAGTACTGGGCGTCCAAGGGATTCACCGGCTTCGACTTGTCCATGCGGTCGTCAAAATCCACATCGTTCCAAACGGTGGGGAACTGGTACATTTCGCGGCCATTGACTACCAGCCGACGGCTGGCGCCAAACGGGCGCGTGACCGCGAAAATATCTCGCGGCGGCTTGCCGACGATTTCGGCCTGGAACCAACCGTGCTCCTCACACTGGCCAACGTGCATTTGCCACGATGTGCGCGAGGTTACCGTGCCAAGCGTACGAATCATGGTTTTCACCAGGTCACTGCCGCATACCGGGCAGGAGAGCGGCGTTTCAACATTAAACTGATCTTGCGTGTTTGTGCTCATGATTTCTCAAATCCTCGCCACAACGTTCTCTGGCCGTATCCTGAATCCACAATGAGCCTATTCTACCACCGCAACCCGTTTCCACAGGCGCGTTCATCGTGACGCGGCAAGGTTATTGCTAATGCCACTTCAATACGTAACCGCGTATCATGCTTCCAACAGAAAGGCACGTTTGATGGATACCACGACGCTCATTGATGCACTTGTAGAGACCTACAAGGAACTGAACATGAAATACCGCCAGCACGGAGGTTCGGATGCCGCCATGCGCATCGTCACCCGTATGCGCGACGATGAGGTGCATTTCAGCAAGGCACTGAAGGACCGGGTTACCGGTATCGGCACATCGGATCAAGGGGCGGGGAACCTCTCCGATGCGATCGACGGCTCCGATGAAACGCTTGCCCACGTGATCTCACAGTTTGGTACGGCTCGTGCCACCACGCTCAACCTGCTGAAGAGCATCAAGGACGAGAACACCTGGACCGAACCGCTGGACGACGGTTCCACCATTCTCCAGCACGCCGAAGAGTTGGTTCGCAGCGATGCCACCCAACTGAAACGCCTGGCGGAGAGTATCGGCAGCTAATGGCGACCAACATTGCTACTGCTCCATCCCTGGTCACGCATCTCGGCGAATCTCGCTGGGTGCGTGGCCATATCAGCGCCTTTTGCGTGGGGGCCGTGGCATTGGTGAGCGCGAATTTACTCACCGGTGGCTCGAGCCTGTGGTCGCTCACGGCGATCGGTATCTGGATCATGCTCCTGCTGGTCCACCTCATCGTCGTGGTCATAGCGCGTCTTTCACACGTCTTGCTGGCCGACGATGAGGAAGAGATTGTCTTGCTGCCCATTAAGGATGCACTCATCATCGAGCCCAAACGCGATCCCACTTCCACCTGGGTGGACACCTCCCCCGGGACCGCCACCGACAAGCCTGCGGGGCCAACCGTACCGCATGAAACCGTGAGTTGGACGGTGGCCACCGATGCCGCCCAGGTGAAACGCCCCTCCCGCGAGGACGCGCCCACATGAGTTTTGGCCTCACCCGCGATTTCACCGTTGCCGTCTTTGTGGTGCACAACAATCATGTCTTGCTGCATCCCCACAAGAAACTGGGCCTCTGGCTGCCGCCTGGCGGCCATATCGATTCACCCGAACTGCCCGATACCGCCGCCGTGCGCGAGGT
>DJVD01000010.1 GCA_002440805.1 Chloroflexi bacterium UBA6265 | reverse complement strand
GCTGCTGCTGTGTTTGGCAACGGTGTTGCAGGCGATGCTGTATGCCATCGAGCGGGTGATGGCGCCGGCACTTTCAACCGCAGTGCGAAACCTGGCGATTGTTACCGTCACCTCATTGTTTGGCGCGCGCTGGGGTGTGGAGGCCATGGCCTGGGGTACCGTGATCGGGGCAGCGTTGATCATTGTCATTCAAATCCCGCCGCTCGTTCGTCACGGCATCATGCCGGTTCCGGCGTTTGAATGGCGTCACCCGGCGCTGCGGCAAATGGGGGCGTTGTATGTGCCGGTTTTCCTCGGACTCATCTTCAACAGCGTGGCCGTCATTGTCGATCGCGGTCTGGCCTGGGGAGCGGGAGAGAATGCCCTTGGTGCCATGCGCTATGCCACCACACTGGTGCAGCTCACGCTCGGCATCGTCGCGGCTGCGATTTCCCTGGCAGCGCTGCCGACACTCTCACGTCATTTCCAATCAAACGACGGTCACGCATTCCGCAACACGCTCGGGCGCGCGCTGACGATGGTGACGGTGCTGATCTTTCCGGCGACGTTTGCATTGGCCACGCTCAGCGATCCGATAGCGCGATTGCTCTTCGGCTATGGCGCGACTACGGAAGTTGGGGTCTCCAAAATCTCGCTGGCGCTGCTCGGGTACCTGCCGGGGACATTGATGGCGGCCTACGACCAGGTGCTGATCTTTGCCTATTACTCGCGACAGAACACGCGCATCCCGGTGGCGATTGGCGTTGTCGCTGTGCTGGTGTATTTCCTGTTTGCGTTCACCCTGGTCGATCGCTTTGGGATGATGGGCCTGGTGTTGGCGAATTCCGCCCAGTTTGTCTTTCACGCTGTGGCAATCTGGTGGTTCGGTCGCAAGCATTTTGGCTGGACCCCGACACCCTCGCTGCGACAGTTGGTGCCGCGGATTGCGGCGGCATCCGTCGCGGCGTCCATTGTCGCCTGGCTGGCGTGGTACAACCTCGCCTGGCTGGCGGAGTACGATGTGCGACTCCCTGACATTGCCTGGCGGCTGGCGCTGGTGATTGGTCCAGCCGGTCTGTTCGGCTGTGCGTATGCCGCCCTGGTCGCGATTTTGTCACCGGAAATGGTGCGACAGATCGGGGATCTCCTTCGCGCCCGCGTCCCGGCTCGCTGGCAACGCGCTAGCGCTTGAGCCCCACCCGGGATTCCGACAGCCGGAGGGCCTCTTGCCAGATGAGGGTACCAGGAACATTGAACCGCTTCGCCAGCCGGGCGCAATCAGGCAGGTTCGGCAGCACGCCGATAACACGACCTTTCCACACACGATCACGAATACCCACATCGCCGAACTTTGTCGCGATGGTGCCGGCCTCGTGAGCCAGCCGGAGCAGTTCGCCGTTCAAGATCATGGTTTCCACCGGAAATTCGGTCACCAGCACATCTTGCACCGCCTCGCGATGTGCTTCGTCGACCTCAATCGTCATGTTGTAGCTGCCGAACGCATCGGGGCTGACGCCAAAGCTGGCGTGGATCACTGCGCCGCCGGCGGCAAGGATCCGCTGTTCTGCCATCTTGAGGAAAAGCGGCTCGGTAATCTCGAACGATGTGGTGATTTGCAGTTCGTCAGACATGGACACTCCGTACTTGTTCGTAAACACGAGACACGACACAATGATGCCAGCATAGCTGCTGTAACGATCGTCAGTCTCGCGATGATCGCGGGGAACTCATATGCAATTTCAGCAATTCCAACCTAATGCCGCCTCCTTGCGCAAGTTGATTTCCCGGCGGATGCAAATCTCCTTCTTCGTCGGCCTCGTACTGGGCATCCTGTTGGGCTGGTTGTTTGCCGGCGTGGTCGGTGCGGTGATACGTTTCGGCCTGGTTGCCGTTCTGCTTGTGCCGCTCGTCCTGGCAGTGCTGTTCTGGTGGAAGGTGCGCACGGGCAAGCCCCAGGGAGAGACAACGGTTGTTACCTGGAGCACCGGCGGGCTGCCCCCTATCCAAGAGGATCTGTTTGAGCAAATGCGCCGCGAACAGCAACGCAGCCAGCAGCAATTGGATGATGTTGTCATCGATCTCGACGATATCCGACGGGAGCGCAAGCCATAGAACTTCTGGCGGTGCTCATTGGTGTGATGTTCTGCGTCGGCATGGTCATCGGCTTCATCGGCGCGGGCGGCGCCGGTGNNATGGTGAGTATCCTGACGCTGGTGTTCGATCTTCCCATTCATACCGCCGTTGGTACCGCCCTGGGCGCAATGGTGTTCACCACCGTTTCTGGATCGATTTCGCATTTTCGTGAGGGAAATGTGGTTATTCGGCCCGGCGTCATCCTCGGTCTCGGCGGCATGATCGGCGCGGTGCTGGGAGCCGATCTGAGTCAGTTGGTTCCGGAAGCCGCGCTGCAACTCGCCGCCGGATGGGCGCTTATTTTTCTTGCATTCCTGGTTTGGCTGCGGATGAGACTGGGCACGCGCATCACCAGCACCAGGGAAGGTGAGGCGTATTTCATTTCGAGGAAGCAGGGGACCATCGGGATCGGTGTTGGCATGGTTGGCGGCACCGCCTCAGCCTTTTTCGGGGTCGGCATGGCTCCCTTTGTGCAACTGGCGCTCATGACGGTGATGCGGCTGCCGCTGCTGCAATCCATTGGCACGACCATGTTGGCGCTGTGTTTCATCAGCTTTAGTGGCAGTATCGCATTGGCGAATCATGGCGATCTCTCCCTCGTTCACATGGTTGGTGTCACCATCGGCATGACTGCAGGATCCTATGTCGGGGCCAAGTTCACTCGCCGGGCACCGATCAACCTGCTACGGTTTGCGGTGGTGGCCACGCCGTTCATCGGCGGCGCCACATTGATCCTTCTCTAGAGGCTGTACACTGGTACAACCACAACGCTGGCCGAACGGTCGGGGTTTGCAATCCATGATTCCATCAGGAGTAGTTCATTGGCAGAGTTCAATAAAGATGATGTATTCGCCGGCCTGAAGAATGTTTACGATCCGGAAATCGGTGTGAATATCGTCGATCTCGGTCTCGTGTACGATGCCGATATCGAGGAGAATGGCGACGTTCTCGTTACCATGACCCTCACATCACTCGGCTGCCCGTTGGGCCCGGTGATCATGCAGGAAGTGAACAACGCCCTGCGCGATCTTCCCGGCATCGGCGAGACGGATGTGAAATTGGTCTGGAGCCCAGCGTGGAATCCGGACATGATGAGTGAAGAAGCGCGAGACGAGCTCGGCATCTGGTAATGCTGCCCCGTTCGTTCGTCAATCTGGCGCGAATAGCTGTGCTTGCCGTGCTCGTACTCGGTGCAACGTGGGGCGGTAGCAATATGGTTTCTGTGCTCAAAGAGCCAGAACCCACTGCTACCGTTCCTGTGTATGCGCTTCCCACGGAAGTCGCGATTATTGACCCCACCAGTACGGTTGCGATGATCCCTACTGCAACCACTGCAGTTAGCGATACTGGCCCAACTCCGATTCCAACCATGGAACCAACGCCAGCCCCGACGCCGCTCCCGAGCGGGCGTGGCACGTTCACGGCCCCCGAGAACACGACCGGCGCCTCGATCATCGTTGAGCGCGGTCCCGCCGGCCAGCGGGCCGTCGCGCTCACATTTGACGCTGGCGAAGGCGCCGGTTACACAGCAGAAATTCTCGACCTGCTCAAGGCGGAGGGTATTCGCGCCAGTTTCGGTACCACCGGGGAATGGGCGCGGGCCAATCCCGACCTGATCAGACGTATCGTTGATGAGGGACACCTGCTGTTCAACCACAGCGAGAGCCATCGCAGTTGGACTGGAAGTTCACCCGGCACGGAACCTCTTACCGAAGCAGAGCGCACTGCCCAGGTGATGGATGCCCAGAATGCGGTCATCGAAATCGCTGATTACGAGATGGCGCCGTTTTGGCGTCCGCCCTATGGCGATTACGATGCCGATGGCCAGGTGCTTTTGGCATCGCTTGGCTACGATTATACCCTGTGGTGGACCTGCGACAGTCTTGGATGGAGTGGCTACTCGGCCCAGGAAATCGCCGAATGGTGCGGCCCGACCACGGACAATGGTGGTCCGGGGGCTATCATCCTCTTTCATGTCTCGCAGGAGCAGGATTACCTCTCGTTGGAGCAGGTGATCCAGGAGTATCGCGGCGAAGGCTATGAGTTCGTCACCGTCGACAAAATGATCGGCGACTAGCTTTCCACTTCCCTCACGAAATCACGCACATGATTTAGCCAGGCGTCCGAATGGCTGCGATGAATGGTATGTCCGGCTCCCTGTACGCGTCGTATGGCTACGTCCTGGATGCGGTTTGGCAGATCGGTGATGTCATCGGGATGCACCATGCTGCCGTATTCGATATCGCCATNNGCCATCGATGCCTGCATCAGTTCGGTGATCGCTGCTCGGGCTGTGCTGGCCATCGCGGCGGTGCGGGTATCCAGGATGGCATCGCTCCAGGTCGGATTCCTGGCCGCATACCAGGCACGCAGCTCGGTCGGAGGCATCGCGTTCAGGGCCAGCCAGCCCTCGAAGGCGCTGCGGAATTCCTCGCCACTGCGAAGGGGAGAATCTTCGATGACCAAGGCACGGGCTACACCCGGATGTTGTGCAGCCCAGTACATGGCGATGATGCCTCCCAGGCTGTGGCCAAGCACGATCGGCCCAGCTAATGACAGTGCCTCCAGAATCGCATTGAGATCGGCGACGTAATCGCGGTAGTGATAACCCGCGGCGGGTTTATCCGATCCCCCATGCCCACGCAGGTCGACGACAACGGGGCTGGAAAACGCCACGAGTTCCTGCAGCACCGGTTGGAAATCTGCTCCGCTGCTTGTGATGCCGTGCAGCATCACCAACGCCGGACCGTTGCCGTCATACGTTTCCACCCGCACGCGATGCCCTTGCGCATCAACCGGGACAGAGATGGTTTCCTTGGTGATCTGCACTCCTGGCTCGCTTTCCGAATCGCCCCGGCTCAGTTAATTGCCGTGTGCTATAGCATCCACGGTACAATACCTTCAACGCAGGATGCACGACGGGTTGCCGTGCACGTTTTTTTCGCCAAAGTGATAGTCATTACGATTTGGCCAGGGAGGTAGTTCGGGTATGAAGCGTATGAATCGACGTCGATTTGTGGCAGTGACATCGGTAACCGCAACAAGCGTATTGCTGGTGGCATGTGGAAACGAACCACTCTCCGAAGAAGAGCTGAATCCAACCCAGATTCCTGATGTTCCCGGAGCACCGCCAACCATCGCTCCGAAAACTGCCACCCCGGGCGCAGAAAAGCCGGCCGCTGGCGAGGCAACTGCAGCCGCCGACGGCGGTGGTGCCACTGAAGCGATTGTGATTGAAGCGAGCGATGACTTCCGCTTCAACCCGAGCGAGGTCGAAGTAGCCCCGGGTCAAACCGTAACGCTGCACAACGTCGGCTTCGCCCAGCACAACCTGGTTGTGACGGATTGGGGTGTTGAAACTCCACTTCTCAATGCAGATGAAACCGGCGATATTGTCATCCCGGAAGATGCCGAGGTTGGCAGCACCGTTGAATTCCATTGTTCCGTACCTGGCCACAAGGAAAGCGGAATGGTCGGAAACTTCACGGTGGTGGAGGCTGGTGCCGCTGCTCCCGCTGAAGAGGCCCCTGCCGAAGAAGCTCCCGCGGACGCTGCTACCGGAGCTCCGGCTGAAGCCATCATGATCGAGGCCAGCGACGATTTCCGGTTCAATCCGAGTGAAGTTGAGGTTGCTCCGGGCCAGACCGTGACGCTGCACAACGTTGGCTTCGCCCAGCACAACCTGGTGGTTGACGAATGGGGCATTGAAACAGAGCTCCTCAACAACGACCAGACCGGCGATGTCGTGATTCCGGATGATGCCGAAGTAGGCAGCACGGTTGAGTTCTATTGCTCCGTACCGGGACACAAGGAAAGCGGTATGGTCGGTACCTTCACGGTTGTGGAGGGCGGTTCGACTGCTGCTCCCGCCGAGGAAGCTACCGCCGCCGATGAAGCACCTGCTGACGCGGCCGCTGCCGCCCCGGCCGAAGCGATCGTCATTGAAGCGAACGACGATTTCAGCTTCTCACCCAACGAAGTGGAAGTTGCTCCCGGCCAGACCGTGACACTGCACAACAAGGGCTTTGCCCAGCATGACCTTGTGGTGGATGAATGGGGGATCGGCACGGAACTGCTGAACAATGAGCAAACCGGCGATGTCGTTATCCCTGAGGACGCCGAAGTAGGCAGCAGTGTCGAGTTCTATTGCTCGGTACCAGGGCATAAGCAAAGTGGCATGACTGGCACGTTCACCGTGGTTGAGGGCGGTACTACCGCCGCTGCCGCACCGGCTGAAGAAGCGCCCGCAACCGC
The DNA here is from genome assembly GCA_002440805.1 of Chloroflexi bacterium UBA6265. Lineage (GTDB taxonomy): Bacteria > Chloroflexota > Chloroflexia > Thermomicrobiales > UBA6265 > UBA6265. The sequence goes on along the minus strand of DJVD01000010.1, from coordinate 6,436 downwards.
TGAGGAAGAGGCTCCGGCCGATGCAGGCGCTGCTGCTCCTGCCCAAGCGATCATGATTGAAGCCCGCGATGACTTCAGCTTCTCCCCCAACGAAGTGGAAGTTGCTCCCGGCCAGACCGTAACACTGCACAATACCGGTTTCGCCCAGCATGACCTCGTGGTTGATGAATGGGACCTCAAGACCGAACTTCTCAATAACGACCAAACAGGGGACGTTGTTATCCCCGCCGATGCCGAAGTTGGCTCGAGTGTCGAGTTTTATTGCTCGGTGCCTGGCCACAAGCAAAGCGGCATGACTGGCACTTTCACCGTGGTTGAGGGCGGTTCCTCGGCAGCGGCTGCTCCTGCGGAAGCGGAAGCACCGGCAACCGCGGCTGCTGCAGAGGTGGCCACACCCGCCGCGACCAGCAACACCCCGCAGGCAGTCACCATCGTGGGCACCCAGTGGGAATTCCAGCCCGCCGAGTTCGAGATCGCACCGGGCGGCGTCATCACCTTCCAGAACGAGACCGATATGTCGATGGGCTTGTCGTCTGAGGAGTGGGATGAGAATGCCCTGACCCCGATGATCAAGAGTGTTCCCAGCGGCGGAAGTGGCGAATTCACCGTGCCGGCGGATGCGAAAGTGGGCGACGAGATCGAGTTCACGTCCAATCTCACCGAAGCCACCAACCAGGGCATGGTCGGCAAGATCACGATCGTTGCCGGCGATGGTGCGGCGGCATCTCCTCAGGCCTCGCCAGAAGCGGATTCAGCGGGAGACAGTGCTGCTGCAGGCAGTGGCACCGTGATCGAAGTGAAAATGCTCGATTCCTTCGCCTTCGAGCCGAAGGAATTTGAGGCCGCCGTGGGAGACACGATCCGCCTCACCAACGAAGGCTTCATGGAGCACGACTTCGCCGTTGATGATTGGAGCGACGAGCCTTTGACCCCGTTCCTGAAGAGCAGCGAAACGGCCGACGTCGTCGTACCAGATTCGGCCACGCCGGGCGAGCAGTACGAATTTTACTGCTCCGTGCCAGGCCATAAGCCGGCTGGCATGGTGGGCACCATCACCATCAAGTAGAGACCTGTGGCTGGTGTCATGCCCCGGATGTTTCGGCATCCGGGGCATGTGCCGTTTTCCTGACACGTTTCTGTTATGGGGGTGGGGTACCATAGGCGGGTAAGGAATTTGCGGCGAAACGGGCTCGCAAAGGCTCGACACCGCAGTGTGTATCAGGCGAGGAAGCCTGCAGAAAGGTCCGTTTCCCCATGTCTCGAATAATTCACGAATCCATGCAATCCCTGGTGGAGGCCCTGAACAATGTCGTGCGCGTGCGGGGCGACGAGGTTGAAATCCTCGATGCTGATGCCGTGCGTTCCGACCTGATCGAACAACTCGCCTGGACCAGCACCTTCGGCGAGGGCGAGCCGCAGGAAGCCGCACGCTGGCTGGTGCGTCGTATTGCATTTGCCATGGGTGCCTATCCGGCTTCCATCCAGGAGCTGTACATGGCGTCGGCTCGCGGCGAGTATCACAACATCACTACGCCTGCGATCAACGTACGTGGCGATGTCGTTGAATTTGCCGGCACTATTTTCAAGGCGGCAATTGCCACCGGCACCAGGCAGGTGTTGTTCGAACTTGCTCGTTCAGAGAACGGCTATACCAACCAGACGCCGGCCGAGTACGCCACCAGCATCTTTGCGGCGGCCGTGAAGGCGGGATACGTAGGCCCGGTGATGGTGCAGGGCGATCACTACCAGGCTAACCGTGCCAAATACCAGGCGGACCCCGCTGCCGAAATCGAAGCCGTGCGCCAGCACGCCATCAAGGCACTGGCTGCCGGTTATGGCAACATCGATATCGATTGCAGCACGTTGGTCGATCTCTCCAGGCCGACGCTGAAAGAGCAGCAGGCACTGAATAGCAAACATACCGCCGAACTCACCGCCGCCATTCGTGAACATCAGCCCGAAGGCTTTGTGATCTCAGTTGGTGCCGAAATCGGGGAAATCGGCAACACCAACAGCACGGTCGACGACCTTGAGGCCTTCTACGAAGGATATGAGGAAGAGTTGGCCAGGCTCGGGGACAATCTCGCGCCGGTGAGCAAGATTAGCGTGCAAACCGGTACCAGCCATGGTGGCGTCGTGCTCCCCGATGGCAGCATCGCCGAGGTAGCAGTCGACTTTGAAACACTCGGCAAACTCAGTGCGGCCGCAAAGAAGCTCGGTATGGGCGGGTCGGTACAGCACGGTGCCAGCACCCTGCCGGAAACGGCCTTCGGCAAGTTTGCCGAGGTTGATGCGGTGGAAGTGCACCTTGCCACCGCCTACCAGAATGCCTACTACGATAGTGATCACTTCCCGGCCGATCTCAAGCAGGCCATCTACAGGCATCTCGCCGAGGCACACGCCGCCGAGCGCAAGGATGGCATGAGCGATGCGCAGTTCTATTACAAAACGCGCAAGAGCGGCTTCGGCCCATTCAAGAAGGAAATGTGGAGTCTGCCCGAGGAAACCAAGCATGCCATCTACGCCGAATTGCAACCACGATTCGAGTTGGTGATGAATGAGCTTGGTGTTGCTGGCAAGGGCGACCTGGTCGAGAAGTACGTCAAGCCGATCGATGTAAAGGTCCCGGCTCCGCAGTCGCTCACCGAGGCACTGGCCGCAGTATAGTCACGCAAAATCTGAAGAGGGTGGTCGCCTGGGGTGGCCACCCTCTTTGGATTAACCTCGGTTGCGGGCAGAGACGTTCCAGGTTGTGCGGATCGGCGAACGGTGCGTGCCGAACACCCTTCGGCCATAACCGGGGAACACCTCTGATTCTGCCTTGCGATCCCCGCCGATCCAGTTTCTCCAAACCAGTCTCATAAACAGGAGAACCTCGTTCGCAGCGTAGTTGGCGGAATGCAGGTGCATGGCATCGAACCCGGCATCGTGCAGCAGGAGTGAGATATCCTCGAGCGAGTAATGCCGATTCCAGCCGGTGGGCAACGCAGCATCGGGTTGATCGCCACGTTTGCCGATATCGACGGCATAGCGATACATATTCATCGTATCCAGCCATGCCAGCGGGCCAGAGGCGGGGAGGGTGAAGCGGATTTCGCCATCGACTGCCAGCACACGCTGGCATTCTGCCAGCCAGGCGGCTTCATCCATCACCCGGCTAAGGGCATCATCCTGGATCTCGATCAGATGAACGTCGCCATCGGCCAAAGGTAGGGTGGGCCGTTCAACATCGGTGCGAATGGCTGCCACCTCTTCGCCATCGACCATCCACACCACATTCGGGCATCGCTCGCGGGTGCGGCCCTGGAGATTCGGCGAGAGTTCGAGATGTGCTATCAGTGTTTTCATGGGTGCCAGTATGACGTACAAGCACATCTCGTGGCACGATACTTACAGCACACCACGAAAGGACTCGTCATGCAGCTCATTACCATGCATCTCTATTCGCCGGAAATCGCGACGCGCTATGTTCGCGCCCTGCGAGGAGAAGTCGCACCCGAGTGGTCGTGGTGGGACGACGAACTGAAGGATCTGGTCAGGCAGCCGTTGAGTGAGTTATCCGCCAATCGTGTGAGTTCCGGGCTGGCGCTGGCTATGGCCGACGAACTGCCGATCTTCCATTACGAAGGACTGGGGCTGACACCGTGGGAGGCAATGATTGATCGCGGCCTCGGCATGCTGATGCGGCCACCGGCACGCGTATTTGTTGATAACGATGTCCACCCGCTATTTGTGCACAGCATGCCCATCCGGCTCGATCTGCAGGGTGGGATCATGGCTGGTGCGTGGATTCCGCCCCACCTGATCGCAAAGTTCGATGAGCTAATTGATATCCGCCTGGAACTTTGGGCCAAACGCATCCATGAATCCGAAGCTGACCCGTATCCGCTGCTGGCGACAATGCGAATGGTGGCCGATGCGGCAAAGTCTGCCGGCCTCGGCATCATTGAGGCAATCAACGTGATCCAACCTGGTACGGCGGTGATCGAGACCCCCAATCGCAAGAAAATGGATCAGCAGCTTCGCGCCCGCATCGACGCCGCGCTGGAAGATGAAAAGACCGGACTCTTCAACAAGCTCTTCCGCAAGGGTTCGTAACCTTGACAAGGTCCGTATCAACCTTGTACCATCCATTCGGTTAGCACTCTGGTAGAACGAGTGCTAATGTTGAGACGGGACGGTGCCATGGACCTACGGACACAGCACAATCCAGCAGAGATGACAGAGCGTCGCAAGAAGCTTCTGCAGCTGTTGGTGCGTGAATATGTGGATTCCGGAAAGCCGGTGGGATCGAACACGCTGGTGGCCCGCTTCGACACGCCCATTTCCAGTGCGACTATCCGCAATGAAATGGTGGCGTTGGAGCATATGGGCTTTGTCGCGCAGCAGCATACGTCTGGCGGCCGCATCCCGACCGATCAGGGGTACCGGTATTACGTGCACAACCTGATGCCAAATCGAACCCTGGCCCGCGCCGACCAGGTGATGATTCGGCACCAGTTCCGCCAGGTGGAAGGCCAGCTCGATAGCATGGTGGAATTTGCCGCCAGTGTTCTCAGCAGCACATCGGGTATGGCCAGCATCGTGACGGCGCCGAAAACCCACGTTGCCCGATTGCGACACTTCGAGCTCATCTCCCTGCAGCCGCGTTTGGCGTTGCTGATCCTGGTCACGCAGGAGAGTGCCGTGCGACAGATGATGTTGCACCTGCCAGAAGAAGCGGATCAGCCGCTGCTCAGCAGTCTGGCTGATCAGCAGATAGCCGCATTGCGTGGACTCAGCAGTGTGGAAATTGAGCCGTTTGTCGCTGCATCCCAGGGCATTGTGCAGTTTGTGCTGGAGCACATCGCCACCGGCTTGCGCACGATGGATTCGGTGCAAGACACGCCCGTGCGCCATTCCGGCATCGACAAGATGTTGCGGCAACCGGAGTTCAGCGGGAGCGAGGGCCAGATTGTGATGGAGCTTTTGCATGGTTCCGGATTTCTTGGCCAGTTACTCCCGCAGTTGGCCCCGGATAATGATGTGCAGGTATTCATTGGCGAGGAGAACCCCGCCCAGGCGCTACGCAACTTTGGCATCGTCATTGCGACCTACGGCGTCGATGGTCAGGTAACTGGCCTCGTCGGCGTACTGGGTCCCACCCGCATGCGCTATTGGCACAGCATCCCTTCGGTGCGCTATATGGCGCGGTTAATGAGCGATCTGATGGCTGATCTCTATTCGGCCTGATCTACGTTGTTTTGAGCATGTCGGGCGGAAGTCCGATGACGTTGGAGAATATGCATGGCGAAAGATGAACTGAGAAACGACGACGAATTCCTGGAGGACGATCTCGAGGAAAATGATGAGTTCGACGACGATGTCGAAGAGTCGGAGGATGATGCCGAAGCGATTATCGAAAAGCTCATCGCGCAACGTGACGAGTATTTGGATCAGCTTCAGCGCAGCCGGGCAGAGTTCATCAATTTCCGCAAACGAACTGATGCTGAACGGCTCCGTTTGGGAGAAATGTTTACCGCTAGCACCATCGGCAAGTTCCTGCCCGTGATTGATGATTGGGACAGGGCGATGGCAAACGTTCCGGAAAATGAACACGATGACAACTGGTTCAAGGGTATTCAGATGATCCAGGCCAAGTTCCATCAGTTGCTCGAAAATGCCGGCGTCAAGCATGTCGATGGCGTTGGCGCCCCGTTCGATCCGGCCATTCACGAAGCGGTTTCGGTAGAACCCGGTACGGATGGTGAATATGTGGTTGAGGTGTATCAGCAGGGGTACAAGCTTGGCGATAGCCTGCTGCGGCCCGCGATGGTGAAAACCGGCGATGCCCCCAGAGAATTCGAAGCGTAGTTAAGTAGATAACAACAAACTGACAGGCATAGTGGCAGCTGCCACTCGCACTTAAGGAGAACAACAACAATGGGACGAACAATCGGAATTGACCTCGGAACAACCAACTCTGTCATGGCAACGATCGAAGGTGGCGAGCCAGTAGTCATCCCTAACGCCGAAGGTGAGCGACTCACCCCATCGGTGGTGGCGCTCACCAACGCTGGCGAGCGCCTCGTGGGCCGGTTCGCCCGCCGCCAGGCGGTGACCAACCCGGACAACACCATCTTCTCGGTGAAGCGATTCGTTGGTCGGAAATATAACGATCCGGCCATCAACAAGGATAAGGAACTCGTACCCTATGCCCTGCAGGCCGCCTCGAATGGCGATGTGCAGGTGAAGATGGGCGACAAGTGGTACAGCCCGCAGGAAATCAGCGCGATGATCCTGCAGAAAATGAAGGCCGATGCTGAAGCCTATCTCGGTGAAACCGTGGATAAGGCCGTCATCACGGTGCCGGCGTACTTCGATAACGCCCAGCGCGACGCCACCAAGGATGCTGGCCGCATCGCCGGCCTCGAGGTGCTGCGCATCATCAACGAGC
>DJVD01000077.1:820-10611 GCA_002440805.1 Chloroflexi bacterium UBA6265 | reverse complement strand
ACGATATAGAGCACATTCGCTCCCGATTCCTCGGCGGCGCGGGAGGCGGCCTCGGCCACGCCCGGAGGCGTGTCGACCAGCATGGCATCGCCGGTGACGGTATCTACCACCAGGTAGGCATTGGTTGCGGCGGGTCCGGCCGGGAGCTGGTAAATACGCAGCGTCATACGATCCTCCTTATAGTGGCAAGCAATTCATCTTATCGTATCGCGGCGGTATGGTTTCTGCGATACGCCACCTGAGGGATATTGCGAGTAGGTGAGGCATTTTGAATTCCGAACAGACTAGTGATCCAGATGAAGACATGACACCCTGTGCGAGATACCAGGATCACACCCCCGAGGTGTTGATTGTGGATGATGACCTGCGGGTAGCCGATATTCTCCAGCAGTTGTTGGAAGACGAAGGCTTTGTCGTCGCCCATGAAGGTGATGGCCGCAGCGCCCTGACCCACATTGAGCGCAAGAAACCCGACGTGGTGCTGGCCGATATGAAGATGCCACGGCTGGGTGGGGTGGGCTTGCTCCGCGAGATTACAAACCGCTGGGGAGATATCGATGTGATCCTGATGAGCGCATCGGAATCCCCCGTCGGCCTGACTGTGCCATTCCTGCAGAAGCCGTTCGATCTTGAGGATGTCCTCAACACGATTTGCAACTACCCCGGTTACACCTGACTGTCCTCCCGAAAGCGAACCATGTCTCCGGGTGCCAACTGCCCGAGACGATCCCATTCGTCCGGTACCACCGTGGCGATCTTGGTATAGCCCCCAATTGTGGCGTGCCCCGGTAACATCACGATTGCCCGGCCTTCCCCTGTCACCTGAATCGACCCGGTCACAATCCCTTCGCTGAGAACATCGGCGCCACCCAGTGGTGCTAACGATGGCCCGAGTAACCGCAGGCCCACGCGATTGGCCTCATCGCTGACGGCAAAAGGCTCTGAAAGGAATGTCCGCCAGGTGGCATCGTTAAAGCGATCGCGCTGCACACCGGGGCGCACGCGAAATGGCTCATCGCGATGATGCAGCGTCGCGCTTCGCTGTAGTCCTGGGGTGAAGGGTGAATCCGGGGTCTCGCGCTGCCCGAGTGGCAGGCGATCGCCACGCACCAACGCTCGCCCGTGCCATCCACCAATGCCAGCCAGCAGGTTGGTACTGGCGCTGCCCATCACCAGCGGCACATCGAATCCACCCCGCACCGCCAGGTAGGCCCGCGCACTCACCGAGTGCGCCGGATGGGAAAACGAAAGTTCATCGCCAGGCATGGTTTCGAACATCCGCTCCATCGCCACCACCCGCCCGTTCAGCCGCGCCCCAAGATCGGCACCCGCCAATGCCAACTGCATGCGCCGATGGAAGCGCAGCGACGGGCCCTGCTGGGTGATTTCGAGCCCGGCCACACCGGGATCGTTGCCCACAAGGGCATTGGCAATCACCAGGCTCACCCGATCGGCGGCGCCATCAATGGCAAATCCATACCGGCCCATGCCATAGCGACCCAGATCTTGCAGCGTGGTTTGCATACCAGGCGTAACCACCTCGATGGGGCCGTCACCTGCCGCCGAGACCGGTTCCGGTTCGATACCGGTGAAATCGGCAGATTCAATCGGTTGGAACTGGACCTGATCACCAAGTTGCAGCAACACCGGTGGATCTGCAGCCGGATCGAACAACCGGGTAGGGGAACGACCAATCAGGTTCCAGCCTCCGGCCGAGGGCAAGGCATAGACACCGGTTTGGGCACCGCCTATACCAACACTTCCGGCGGGCACCCGCACACGAGGGGTTGATCGGCGTGGTGTGGCCAGCGCGGGAGGCAATCCGATGAGATACGTAAATCCCGGCGCGAACCCAACGGCCCCCACGGTGTAGCTCCCACTGGCGTGAAGTGTTATCACGTCATGCTCGGTTAACCCCGTATGCTCCGATACGTTCGCGAGATCGTCCCCAAATTTATCCCCATAAACGACAGCGATACTGACGGAGTCGCGCTGCTCATCAAACGTTAGTTCGGAGCTTTGATCCCAGGCCGCCGTGAGACTCGAAACCAGCGCCGCCCCTGATGTTACTGTTTCATCGTAAAGAACAAGAATAGAGCCATACGAAGGGATAAGATCGTGGATTCCGTACAGTGGCGCGTCATCCAGAATCCGCATGGTCGCCGCGATGCGATGTGTGGTATGGACGTTCATCGCTTCGGCCACGACAAACAACAGCGAACCGGAAATGATGTCGATAGTGTGGGGAAATTTGGTCATTCTGAAGAAATGGTAAAACCGGCAGAAATGAGGGCATTTCTTAACGATTTGCTGATCTCCACCGATTCGGTAGTGTCACCATGCACGCAAATAGTGTCACTTTGCAGCTGCAGGGTTCCGCCATCGATCGTCGCAATCGCTTCCCCGCGAATCATGCGCATGGCTCGCGCCGCGATCTCGTCCGCATCGTGCAACACGGCATCGGGGAGGGATCGTGGTGCGAGTTGGCCATCACTGCGATACGCGCGATCGGCGAAGATTTCATGGGCTACCGCAATCCCGGCGTCCACTGCGGCTTTGGCCGTGGCACTCCCCGGTTGGGCATAGATCAGCGGCCGATCCATGGTGGCAGCGATGGCGTTAACAATAGGAACGGACATCTCGTAATCTGCTGCCGCCATGGTGTACATCGCGCCGTGGGGTTTCACGTGATGGAGGGGCACGCCCACTGCCTTGCAGATTGCCTGCAATGCGCCGATCTGCACCATCACATCGGTGTAGATCTCAAGGGGAGTCAACTGCATCTGGCGCCGGCCGAAGCCAATCACATCCGGAAAGCCTGGATGGGCACCGATAGCAACACCTGCCTGTGCGCATGCCTCCACCGTGTGCAGCATCACCCGCGGATCGCCGGCGTGATAGCCACAGGCGATATTGGCACTGCTGATCGCACCAATCAGGGCCGCATCATCGGCCATCGTCCAGGCGCCGTAGCTCTCGCCGAGATCGCTATTGATATCAATGCGCATGGTGTTCCTCCGGAAACGTGTTGACACAATGGTAAAATGACCTGGTCGGCCCGTCGACACCTTCCCCGATCTTCAACCCGAGAAACCCATGTCCGAAATAATCACCCCTCAACCTGCCCCTATTAATCCCGTTAGCCGTCGCAAGCGCCTTACCGGTTTTTACGATCTCACAGTAGAAGAGCTCGGCGACAAACTGAACGAATTGGGTGCACCCGCCTTTCGCGCCAAACAGCTCTACAACTGGGGATATGAGCATTTTGCCGCCGGCTACGGCGACATGAAGAATATCCCTGCATCGCTGCAAACCACCCTCGCTGAATCGTTGCCCTTTGCCACCATGACGTTGGTCGACCAAAAGGTGACGGACAACGGAGATACCTACAAACTCCTCTACGAGACGTTTGACGGCCAGGTGGTGGAGACGGTGCTGATGCTGTATCCGGAGCGCGCCACGGTGTGCGTGAGCTGCCAGGTAGGGTGTGCCGTGGGCTGTGCCTTCTGCGCTACCGGCCTCGGAGGATTAACCCGCAGCCTCAGCGCCGGCGAAATCGTGCAGCAAACCGTGGATGCCGCCCGGCTCTCGCGCAAGGTTGGCCGTACCCTTACCAACCTCGTGATGATGGGGATGGGCGAGCCGCTGCAGAATTACGCCGAAACGATGAAGTTCATCAATATCATCCACGATCCTCGCGGCATGAACTTCGGAGCCCGTCGCATTACGGTGAGCACCTCTGGCATTGTGCCCAGGATCGATGCCCTCGCCGAGGAACCACTGCAACTCAACCTGGCAGTGAGTTTGCATGCACCGAACAACGAGCTGCGCGGGCGACTGGTGCCTATCAACGCTCGCTGGCCGGTGCAAGACCTGCTTGCAGCCTGCGACCGCTATATCGCCAAAACCGGCAGACGCATCAGTTTCGAGTACGCGCTGATGAATGGCATTAACAACAGCGATGAAATTGCTGATGAACTGGGGCGCCTGCTTCGCGGCCGGCTGTGCCATGTGAACGTAATTCCGTTCAATCCGGTGGAAGTGCTGGATTTCGAGCGGCCAACTGTGCAGATGATCGATCGCTTCGCCGAGATCGTCAGCAGCCATGGCGTGCCCACCACCGTGCGCTACAGCCGCGGCGTTGAGATCGATGCGGCCTGTGGCCAGCTGCGCGCCCGTTATGAGGCAACGCGCGGCAAAGCCGGCGTGCCACCGGTTGTGTGACAAGGTGTGACCTGGGCACCGGTTCGTAGCTCTAATTAATCTTTTCATGATGTGGATATAGTCGTTAATTGTAGTGTCTGTGGATAGTGGGGATAACAGCAGTTAGGCCGGTAACCACGACGAATTTTCGATGTGGACAGGTGGAAAAACTATCCACATGCTCCACTGGCTCCAGCACCGACAGGTGTGACAATCCCCGCAGCTACCAGCACCAGCGTTGACACTTGTGCATGCGGTTTTTACAAAGTTTTCACACTATTCGGGCTGTTATCCCCAAACAGGGTCAGTTATCCACACATTCGGGCTGATTTGTCCACAGAGACAGGGTGGGTGGTGACTACGGGTCAGGAATCCGACAGTGGATTGTCACCGTTCCCGGGTGTGCCGGGACCAGCAAAGGTCAACGCTTTGGCACACCCTGGCAATTGGCCGGCGTGATTAATCTGGCCGATGATGAGCCATGAACTCCAGAAGAGAGCGAGGAAACACGTGCAGATAGTTCACGCCGGAGCGATTCGGCCAATCACATCGTTTGCTGACATGCAGGCAAGCGTGCGGGAAAGCCTGGCGCCCATCAACCTGGCCATTGGCGGTGCAGCGCCAGTTGGTGTCAGTGTGCGCTTGTCACATGCCGCACTGGCCGATCCGCATCTGAACGCGACCAACCTGACATCATTGCTGGGCGAATATGGCTTGCAGTTGGCGGGAATGAGCGCTGTCAGCATGCGCGGTGGTGCCAAGGAGCAGATCCACGATCCCGATTGGCGCACGGAGGAACGGGTTGGCTTTATGTTTGGCGCCACCAACCTGCTGGCGGACATAGCGGATGGTGAAGGTACCGAGCTGGGAATCACTACCAACGCGTTCAGTCATCGCAACTGGCTGGATGTCGATTTCCCCGGCAACTGGGCGGCGCTCACTCTCAACCTCGTCCGGGTGGTGCAGCATGTGGCCACCATCCACGAACGCACCGGCATCACGATCCATATCGATCTCGAGGCCGAACCCGGCAGTGTGCTGCGCGATACCGACGATATCGTCCGGTTCTACCAGCAATGGCTGCTCACCCGTGGCGCGGCGATGCTGAGCGATCGCATGCACCTGACCGAAGGCACCGCGGCCGACGTATTGTTGCGCCATGTTCGCCTGGCGCTGGATACCGCCCATGCCGCTGTGGTGTGGGACGATGCCGCCGCCAGCCTCGATCGCTTTGCCGATGTGGGGATTCGTATTGGTCGGTTGCAGGTTTCTGCGGCGCTGGAGGCCGATATCCCGGCCGGTGCCCGTGAACGCTCCGAATTACTCACGCACCTGCAGGCAATCGGCAGCGACAGGTTGCTGCAACAGGTGGTGGCCGCGCGCGAGGGTGTGATCGTGGCCCGATACGACGACCTGCCAGAGGCGATTGTCGCCATTGATGGCTCAGCCGGTGAAACATGGCGCATCCACACCCACGCGCCCGTGCTGGCCGATCGGTATGGTGGCTGGAAATCGACGCGGTCAGCTACAGCAGACTGGCTGCGAAAGATTGCTGCGCGGGGAACCGAGGTGGGGATGATCGAGCTGCGCTCGGCGACCTGGGATGTGGTGCCAGCCGACGATCGCGGCCCGGTGGAGGAAATGGTGGCCCGCGAAGCAGCGTGGGTGGAAGCAATCCTCGGGTAGCTCACCTACCCTTGGGTGGGCGAAGGCGCAGATAACCTGCGCTGCTATCGAGATACGCCCTAATTACATTTCCGGCTTCCTGGTGACGTCGGCCTTGGGATTACAGGAACCCGCACCACCGGCCAAGGCGGCGCCGCGTAGTGAAGCGAACCTTGGCGCACCCAGACCACGGTACGGTCTACATTCCGGGATCCGGGGGGAGATCAGAAAACCCCTTCAATCGAACACTTTTAGACCGATGCCGGGGACAACGCATGCATTCGTACGATATGCCCGACATTGACGCTGTTGCGCTGTTCCTTCTATAATCACCATTCGTATGCGCCGGGCCAGGTTACCCGGTGTTGGGGCGTGTGTGCCGAAAAACCGGTACCTTCTACGAAACCTGTCCGCCCCGTTGTGCAGGCCGCACAGCGGCCCACCCGAAACTGTGACCCTTCTATGACGGGATGTCATTGATTTCTTAGAGGAGAACTCGCGTGTCCACCAAGAGAACATATCAGCCAAAGCGCATCAAGCGTATTCGTAAATTCGGTTTCCTTGCCCGTATGTCTTCCGCTGGTGGACGCAATGTGCTGCAGAACCGACGCCGCAAGGGCCGACACGCCCTGACGGTAGCCGAAGAGCGAAAATTCACCCAGAACCGGTAGTCGGTTCCCTGGTGAATCCTGCGCCGCACAACGGTGCGGGAGATCGCCTTTTCGAGTAACGCCGGGCCAGTTGCCCGGCGTTTGCTGTTTGTGGCAAGCGGAGTACGTAGTGGTAGATCGCCGGTATCGCCTGCGCGAAGAACACGATGTGAAACGGGTACGATCTCGGGGTCGTTCCGTGGCGCAGGGTGCCCTGGTGCTGCGATACATGCCCAACAGCCTGGAGCCGGTGCAAAACCGCTACACCGTAATTGCTGGCAAGAAATGCGGCAATGCGGTGCATCGCAATCGCCTGAAACGCTTGGTGCGGGAAGCATTGCGGGCCTGGCACCCGGTCCTGAAGCCGGGCCACGATGTGGCGATCGTGTGCCGGGGTGGCATCGAAGAGATGCCCGACCTGGCGGCGGCTCAAACAACCTTGCAGCAGATCCTGGGTCGTACCGATCTGGTTCAGCCGGGGGCAAAAGCTCCAACCGTCGGGGCACCCATCACCACCAGTTGGAAGGGTGGAACGGCCAAAACAACCGAAACAGCTAACGGAGAACAGGAATGAAACGGCCAATGCTGGCAGTGATTCGTTTTTACAAAAAGCGGATTTCCCCGGGGTTACCGCCCTCGTGCCGGTATCAGCCGACATGCTCGGAATACGCCTACGAGTCCATCGAGAAGTACGGTATCTTTAAGGGCGGCCGTTTGGCGGTGTGGCGGATCCTCCGTTGCAATCCGTTCGGCGGCAGTGGCTGGGATCCTGTTCCCTAGCCGCGCTCACTGTGACCATTCTCGTGGTTGGCACCTGTCGACCAAACGCAGGCGAGCGACATCGCTGCGCGAATCGTCCGTCAACATGCAGTCTTCCCGGCGCTGACGTAGCGCCAGATCGCGCCGCACAGCGGCAGGAGGGCACGTTAAGTGCTGGATATCACCTCGGGCGTGAGCACCATGGTTCCCGGAATTATCGTCTGGGACCAGTATGTCGATTTCCTCAAATGGTTCCTGAACCTGCTTGCCGATACCTTCCGCAGTGGTGGTATCGCCATTATCGTGTTCACGATCATCATCAAGACATTGATGCTGCCCCTCACGATCAAGTCGATCCGCTCGTCCAAGGCGATGCAGGAGTTGGCTCCCAAGATCAAGGAAATTCAGAAGAAGCACGGCAATGATCGCCAGGCTGCCTCGGCGGCGCAGATGGCGCTCTACCAGCAGTACGGTGTCAACCCGATGGCCGGCTGTTTGCCGATGCTGATTCAGTTGCCGATCTTCTTCGGTGTGTACCGCGCCATCCTGCCGTTGAGCGAGAGCAACTCCGGCGAGTGGGCCCACGGCTTCCTGTGGCTGAACAGCCTCGGCGCAGCCGATCCGTACTACATCCTGCCGGTGCTGGCTGGTTTGTTCCAGTTTGTGCAGGCCCGGATGATGCGCCCGGCCAACCAGAAGGTGACCGACCCGCAGCAGAAGATGATGAACACCATGATGAACTTCATGCCCATCACCGTGGTGCTGTTCGGCGCAAACTTCGCTTCCGGTGCGGTGCTGTACTGGGTGGCGCAGGCCATCTACTCGGTGGTGCAGCAGTGGATGATCACCGGTTGGGGTGCCTTTGGCGAATGGTTCCCGTGGTTGCCGGAAATGGCCGAGCACCGTCGCCTTGGCTACGTGGCCCCGAAAACCGCCGAGGAACTGGCTGTTCAGTCTGGCCAGCCGGTTAAGCAGGGCAAGTTCCAGGAATTCATGGCCAAGCAGGCCGATGCCGCCCGGGCCAAGCAGGAAGAAGCCCAGCGCAAGCGCGATGAGCTGGCCGCCGCCCAGAAAGCAACAACCCGTACCACCAGTGGGCAGGCAACCGCCAAACCCGCGCGCCGCAGCGACTACCAGAAGCGCGTGGATGCCGCCAGCAAGTTCAAGAACCGCCCCGATGCCGATGGTGTTTCCGTCCAGTCGGCACCCGTGGCGCGCCCGCAGGTCAATCGCAAGCGAAAGAAAAAAGCGTAGACTATCGGCATCTGAGCAACCGTTAAGGTGGTGTAAACATGACCAAACGAACCAGCGTTGAGATTCAGGCAGTCTCGGTGGACGATGCTGTACGCCTCGCCCTGGAGCAGCTGGAACTGACCGAAGCCGATGTTGATATCGAGATCCTCTCGGAAGAGGGTCCCGATGAAGATGCCGAAGCGCTCGTCCGCGTTACCGCCAAGGGCATGGCTAGCCAGCCGATTCCTGGCCAGAAGGCTGCGGAAGAAGCCGGCCGCAGTGGCCGCAATCGACGTCGTGGCCGGGGTGGCCGCCCCGAAAATGGCAATCGCGATTGGCTGGGTGGCCGCACCCCGGGCGATCGCCCCAGCCGCCGTGGCAAGCCCCCGGTGAACGGTGGCGAGCCGCGGGATCGCGCCGATGAAGCGCACGAAGCCATCGCCAAGGATATGCTCACCGAACTCCTCAGCCTGATGGGCGTTAATGCCGATGTGGTGGCCGTGGATAATCCCAGCGCCGTGCCGCTGAGCACCGAAGATCCGCCGACGATCTTCCTCGATATCATGGGCAACGACCTGGGCATGCTCATTGGTCGCCGCGGGGACCACCTCGGCCAGTTGCAGTTCCTGATGAACACCCTGGTGAACCGCAAGCTGGAAGAGTGGACCCGGGTGATTGTGGATGTGGAGGGCTATCGTGCCCGCCGCGAGGAATCACTGGTGGGCCTGGCCGAGCGTGTTGCCCGGCAGGTCGCGCGCAGTGGTCGCCCCATTGTGCTGGAGCCGATGCCGGCCAATGAACGCCGCGTTATTCACCTCACACTGAAGCAGCATCCCGATGTGGTGACGCATAGCGAGGGCGAAGGTAGCACTCGCCGTATTACCGTGGAGCCCGCATGACGGATGAAAGCGCACCCAAGCGCAAACACAGCACACGCACGCCATTTCGCAGCCAACAGATGCGAAGCAGGTTGCAGGCGACGCGTACACCCGATTACCTGATTATTGGCCATATCACGGCCGATTTGAATGACGATGGCAGTGTCACCCTTGGCGGCACGGCGCTGTATAGCGGCCTTGCTGCGGCCCATATGGGTGCCAGTGTGGCGATCCTCACTCGTGGCCGCTATGGCGAAACCATCGCCGGTATGGATGTGCCGGGCCTGGGCGAGTATGCCGATCGGCTGCAGGTGGTGGTGCAGGATGCCGATGCCCCCACCACGTTCACCAATCATTACCTCGGCTCGAGCCGCACCCAGCAGATTAAGCACTGGGCCGGTCC
>DJVD01000077.1:0-779 GCA_002440805.1 Chloroflexi bacterium UBA6265 | reverse complement strand
CAGGGTTGGATGCGCGAATGGCCGAAGGATCGCGGTGGCCGCGTCACCCTGGTGCCGTTGCGATTGCCGGTCGATTTGGTGAACCGGATCGATTCGGCTGTTGTCTCCGATGAAGAGATCTTTAATGCCCGCGAGTTTATCGAACGCGTGGGTGAGCGACGCATGAGTGTGGTAACGCGTGGCCCCGAAGGCGCCACGATCTATCACAGCCTTCCCCACGATGTGCAGGTGCAACCCGGCTACAAGGCCTACCGCACCGTGGATATTCCTGGCGTGCCCGTGAAGGTGAAAAGCCTCACAGGTGCCGGCGATGTCTTTGCCGCCGCCTTCTTTATGCGGGCATCGGAGAAGAACAGCAGCGCACTTGAGGCCGGTCGATTCGCCAATACCGTTGCTGCCCTCAGCCTGCGCGAACTCGGTGCCGGGGTCGTGCCCGACATGAGCGAAGTGGAAGCTGTGATGCGTGATCTGGAAGCCAACGATCGCCGCTAGGTGATGGCGCACACCACGACTCTGCTGGTGATTGCCGGCCTGCGCTAGCTCCCCAACAGCGCCAGCTCCTCGTCAACGTAGCGGTCAGGCTCACTGTTTTCCTTGAGATCCAGCAAGAGTGCGCGGGCTTCCTCGGGGCGACCCGTTCGCCGCAGGATGTGGGCGATGCTCCACCGGGCCACATGCACCTGGTGGGCGGTGCCGTTGGCGAAAAACCACTCTTCGGCGGCGAAGAATTCCGCCAGCGCTTCCTCGGGCAGATAGTTTTCCACCAATGTCCACGCCCA
>DJVD01000003.1 GCA_002440805.1 Chloroflexi bacterium UBA6265 | reverse complement strand
GTGGTGCTGATGATCACCGAGGTAGTGCTCACAGTGCCATCCATCATCCTGCTGGGTGTGCTGGCCGCGTTCGTGAAGCTGAATAGCCCATTCCTCCTGGTAATCATCCTTGCGGCCACCGGTTGGCCCACTTTGCTACGTGCAGTGCGGGCGCAGGTGCTCAGCCTGAAGGAACGCGAGTTTGTGGAAGCCGCCCGCATGCTGGATCTCGGCCTGCCGCGTATCCTCTTCCGCGAAGTGCTGCCAAATATGGCCAGTTACATTCTCATCAATTTCGTGTTTGCCATGACCGGCGCCATTTATGGCCAGGTGGTGCTGTACTTCCTCGGTTTGGTTTCGATGTCTGGCGATAACTGGGGCCTGATGATTCAGGAAGCCTATCGCCAGGGCGCGGCCTACTCACCTGATGGATTCCTCTACCTGCTTTCGCCCATTGTCATGATCGTTTTGCTCATGTGGTCGCTCACACTGGTGGCCCGAGCTCTTGAGGATGTGTTCAATCCTCGCCTGCGGGAGGTGTAGAACATGACCGACCAAGCAACCAGGGCCGCGTTCGAGGCCGAACGAAATCGCACGCGTGGCACCGCGGAATCAACTGCCCCTGTCATCCTTTCCATCAAGGATGTGTCGGTGCAATACAAAACGCCGTTCGGCTGGATGACCGCCGTGCGCAAATCCAGCATGGATATCCGCCGCGGTGAAGCTGTTGCCCTCATCGGCGAATCCGGATCCGGTAAATCCACCCTTGGCTTTGCCTTGCTGCGGATGCTGCCTCGTGCTGCCCGTGTCAATAACGGTTCGGCCATGTTTACCGATAACGAGGGTAAAACGTACGATTTGTTCTCCATGAGCGACAAGGAGTTCCGCGATTTCCGCTGGAGCAAGTGCGCCATGACCTTCCAGGCCGCGCAAAATGTGCTCAACCCGGTGATGCGCGTGAGCAACATTTTTTACGAAACGGCCAAGGCCCACGGCTGGAATGACAGGAAGGCCGTGCGCGAGAAGACGCTGGATCTGTTCAAGAAAGTGCAGCTCGATCCTCGCCGCGTCTTTGATGCCTACCCGCATGAACTCTCCGGCGGTATGCGCCAGCGCGTCAGCATCGCCCTCAGCCTGCTGCTCGATCCCGACCTGCTGATTTTGGATGAGCCCACCACTGCGCTCGATATCATCACCCAGCGCGCCATCATCGATGTGGTGAAGAGCCTGCGCGAGCAGCTCGATTTCACCATGATCTTCATCAGCCACGATCTCAGCCTCGCCGCTGAACTGGCTGACAGGGTGGCGACGATGTATGCCGGCGAAATTGTGGAATACGGACCGGTGCGAGATGTGTTCTACGAACCCGAGCACCCGTATACCGTGGGCCTGCTGAACGCCGTGCCGCCGATTACCGGTGAGGAATTCACCCCGCTGGTGGCGATTCCGGGTGCCACGCCGAACCTGCTCAGTATCCCCAGTGGTTGCCCGTTCCACCCGCGGTGTCCGTTTGCCACCGAAATTTGTGTGAACGTCAATCCGCCGCTGGAAGAAGTTGGCGGCACCCATTACGTTGCCTGCCACCATCACGACCAGGTAACGCGCGACCAGGAAGTATGGGAAGGAATGGAGGCTACCGTTGCTGCAGGATAGAACCGTGCAACCGGAAACGGATGCCACCATCGATCGTGGTGAACCCATCATGCGGCTGGATCATCTCCGCCGCGATTTCGCGTCGCGTAATGGCGATATCACCGCTGTCGATAATGTCAGCTTCGATCTGTACAAGGGCGATATCCTCTGCCTCGTCGGCGAGAGTGGATCCGGCAAAACCACCGTGGCCCGCATGGCCGCCGGCTTGCTCAAGCCCACCAGGGGCAAGGTGTACTTTGAGGGCAAGGACATTTACGAGATGTCCAAAAAGGAGTTCGGCGAGTATCGCCGCGCCGTGCAGATCATCCACCAGGATCCCTACGCCTCGCTGAATCCCATCCATACGGTGGGTGACATGTTGCGGGCGCCGCTGTTGAAGCACAAGATCTGCCGGAATCGCGCCGAGGCTACCAAGCGGGCATCGGAACTGCTGGAGTTGGTCGATTGCCGCCCGGTAGAGAATTTCATCGACAAGTACCCGCATCAGCTCTCCGGTGGTCAGCGACAACGCATTTCCATCGCCCGGGCAATGACGCTGAATCCTCGCGTAATTGTGGCTGACGAGAGCGTGAGTATGGTGGATGTGAGTATCCGCGTCAGCCTGCTCAACACCATGTTGAAGCTGCGCAACGAGCTTGGCGTCACCTTCCTGTTCATCACCCACGATCTTTCCGTGGTGAAGTACTTCGCCTGGGAAGGCAACATCGGCGTGATGTACGTGGGCAAGGTGGTGGAATACGGCCGCACGCCGGGTGTTATTGGCCGCAGCATGCATCCGTATACCCGGGCGCTGGCAGCGGCAATCCCGGAAGCCGATCCCGATCTCACCCGCTCGAAGGAAAAACTGCAGCTGCGCAGCCTCGATATTCCCCAGCTCACGGAATTGCCGGATGGCTGCGTGTTCCATCCCCGCTGCCCGTATTGGGTGCAGGGATTATGTGATGTGAAGATGCCACCTCTGGTGCGCGTGGCCGAGGATCGGGAAGTTGCCTGCCACGTAGTGCAGGCCATTGTGGAACGCGGCGGAAACCCGCGTGACCTTGAGGTAACTGACCAACTCGCCAACGAGCTAATGCGGAAGTGATACTGTGTACAGCGCGCAGTGTTCTTGCAAAACCCGCGTAATGGCTGCATGATTATCATGGTTGTTTCTGCATGAGGTTGAAGGCGTGAGGTACTACGCAGTCAGCAGAAAATGAGCAATTCGAGCATCCATGAGATGTTCGGCTCGGTGTTGGCGAGCAGGTTTACGCAGCAACAATGTGGCGATAACGCATTCGATATGGTGCCGGACCGTCTGGCATCTGAGAAAGGATAGAGGAACATGGCTGCTTCGATGAATCGTCGTCGCTTTCTTGGCACAGCAGGTGCCGGTATGGCGGCTGCCATGCTTACCGGTGGTGCGCTGCCGGGTGGGCTTGGCAAGGTAGTAATGGCGCAGGATGGTGGAAAAGAGTTCCACGGCGCCTATCCATACACCGATCCGGGAGCCGGTGGTCACTTCAACAGCTTTGTGACCAACGCTATTCTTCCTCCCCCGGCAACCATCTACGGTGAAATCATCAATGTGCCGTTGGGCATGTACTTCTGGGAATCCAACACCTGGCTGCCGCTGGTTGCCTCCGGTTGGGAATTTGTTGCTGGTGGTGGCACCGGTACCCCGGCTGCGTCCCCGGTTGCCGAAGGCGAGGGCCTTGCCCCGCTGACAACCGCCCCGGAAGATGCCGATACCCTTATCGTTCACATCCGCGAAGGCCTCACCTGGAGCGATGGCAGCCCCATCACCGCGCAGGACGTGGTTGACACCATGTGGTGCTACCGCATCATGAGCAACACCGTGTGGCGCTATGTGGATGACGCCCAGGTTGTTGATGACCTCACCTTCAGCGTCCACATGAGCGTTCCTTCCACCGTTGTCGAGCGCTACGTGATCCGCGGTATGGTGCCAGTTCCCAGTTCCACCTATGGTGAATGGGCCCAGCAGGCGCGCGATGTGTTCGGCGCCGGCAAGACCATTGACGATCCAGAAGGCAAGCAATTGCTGGATCAGTTCAATCAGTTCCGCCCCGAGAGCCTCCCGGCCAACAGCGGCCCGTACATGATCGACGAAGCCAGCATCACCAATGCCCAGATGACCCTGGTGAAGAATGATGCCAGCTACTGGGCCGATCAGGTTCCGTTCGATCGCATCATCAACTTCAATGGCGAAACCGATACCATCACCGCCGTGGTCCTCAGCAAGGAAATCGATTACGCCACCCATGGCTTCTCGGTTGCCACTGAGAACCAGATGATGGAATCTGGCATTCGCGTGCTGCGTCCGCCCACATACTCCGGCCCGGGCCTGCTGTTCAACTACGGCAAGCTCACCGAGTTCCAGGATGCCAAGGCGCGCCAGGCGCTGGCCCATGCCATCAACCGTGAGCAAAACGGCACCATCGCCCTCGGCGATTCCGGTGTGCCGGCTCAGTACATGGCAGGCTTCGCCGATAGCCTCGTAACGCAGTGGCTCACTGAAGATGAAGCCGCTGGCCTCAATTCATACGCGTACGATCCTGAAGCCGCCGCCACCATGCTTGAAGAGCTTGGCTGGAGCAAGGACGGCGATGTGTGGATGAAGCCAGATGGATCCGAAGCCGCCTACGAACTCAGCTTCCCGGCCGAGTTCGCCGACTGGAGCGCCGCTGGCCAGGACCTGGCCGAGCAGCTCACCGATTTCGGCTTCGTGATTGATCCGCGCGCGATCACCTTCACCCAGCAGCCGATTGATGTCGATCAGGGTGCATTCGACTTTGCGGTTCGCGGTTGGGGTAACTCCACCAATCCGCACCCGCACTTCTCGTTCAGCACCGCGTTCTTCACCCACAACACGCTGGCCGTCAACAACGGCGGCACCGGTACGCAGTTCCCGCTGCAGACCACCAGCGAAATTGCGGGCGATGTCGATCTCGAGGCCATGGTGGTGGAATCCGCCGAAGGCATGAGCCTCGATGCGCAGAAGTCCAAGGTCGCCATCATGGCGCAGGTCTACAACGAGCTGTTGCCAGCCATTCCTTTGTGGGAACGCTTCGGTAACAACTGCGCGCTGGAAGGCGTACGTGTTGTTGCCTGGCCGGCCGATGATGATCCGCTGCTGAAGCAGAGCTTCTACGCTGATAACATCCCGGCCATGATGCTGTTCCAGGGAATCATGGAAGCCGTCTAGGCTCCCGGTTCACCCAGGTATCATCAGGCTCGTGGCCCCCGGTGCAAACCGGGGGCCACTGCCGTTTTCTCCATTTACGCTGCCTGTTCGCCGGATGTTTGCAGACGCTGTTGCCTTCACATTCCTGGAGAAGGGGAAGGCCAAACCCGCGCAAGCGGGCAACCATCGGTATGCTCCCGGGAAGTTTGAATGGCAATTATTGAGAAGCCGGTAACCCGGTCACAAGATAGAGTGAAATTGCCAGCAGCGAAACACGCGACGGCGAGTGGAACCATCAGGAGTGACAGCATGAGTGGGGAAAACACCGGAACGGCCATGCCACCCGTGGTGGAACATTCAGTGTGGCACCAGGCGCTGGCCGAGCAACACCACCTGGAGAATGATCTGGCCGAACAGTCGAAAAAGGTAGCTGCGGCCCGGCGTCGGCTGCCGATGACGCCGGTGCAAGGCAATTACACGTTTACCGGTTCCGATGGCGACGTGGCGTTTGCCGATGTATTTGACGGCAAGCGACAACTGGTGGCGTACCATTTCATGTTCGGGCCCGACTGGGACCACGGTTGTCCATCGTGCACGCGGTATATGAATGAACTCGGCAGCACGTTTGACGCATATATTGGAGAGCGAGATACCCGGTTCGTACTTGTTAGCCGCGCCCCATACAGCAAGCTGGCCAAGCACGCAGCCAGCAACGGCATCCAAACACCCTGGTATTCATGCTCCACGGCCTTCAGCGAGGAAATGGAAGCGGTGAACAATAGCTTTGGCGACGTGCCAGGGTTCACCACGTTCTTTCGTGACGATACCGCCATCTATCGCGCGTATCGTCCAGGTTCATCCGGTGAGCCCCCGGTTACGGGCGATTTGATCCTCCACCTGACGCCGTACGGCATGCAGGTGAACGGTGACGATTCCCCGCACGGCTGGCCACAATCGTTCGACGAACAGTATTAGCGAGAACGTGAGGAGCACGATAATGACTGCCAAACACACATCGATTCCAATGCCACCGATTGTCGATCGCAAAGCGTGGAATGCTGCCCTCCAGGCAGAAAAGCAGGCAGAAGATGCCCTGAAAGAGCAGGTTCTGGCAGTAGCGGCGGCTCGCCGTCGCTTGCCGATGACGCCTGTGGAAGGCGAGTACACCTTTGTTGGCGAAGATGGTGAGCAATCGTTCGCCGATCTTTTCCAGGGCGCCAGGCAACTGGTGGTGTACCACTTCATGTTTGCCCCGGACTGGCCGCAAGCATGCCCACATTGCACCAATTACGCCCTCCAGCAGGGGGCGGGCATCAATCTTCAACTTGGCGATCGCGACACCCGCTATATTCTCACCAGCCGGGCACCCTACGAAAAGCTGAAGGCCTGGAAGGAGGAGAAGGGTATCCCGACCCCCTGGTATTCGGCACCTACTGCCTTCAGCGAAGAGATGGGCGTGATCAACAACGATTTTGGTGATTTCCCCGGCGTAAGCGTGTTCTTTCGCGGCGACGATAACACCATCTACCGCGCGTTCAAGACCAACGATTTCGCAGTGGAGTTCACCATGCCGGTGAATGGCATGCTCCGCATGACACCCTATGGTATGCAGGAAAAAGGCGAGGATTCGCCCGACGGGTGGCCACAACCTTTCAACGCCATGTGATGAATTGACCAATGAGGGCCCCCGTTGGGCCCTGAACATGCAGGATGCACCGGCTGCCGGTGGTTCTGCCCAAGGGTTTTCGGGCGCACTGCACAAACCGATCATGCTGTAGTGCAACATGCACAGTTTTTCACAGCGAATCTCACCAGCCTGCACATTGGAACCCTCGCTACTGCCCATCACACTTCGTACTGTGATTTGTTTTGCCCGGCAATCATCGACAGCCGGGCTGCACTCAACAGAAACAGGAGTAGCGATGGTTCCCTCAGCCATGTTCGAAGATGCAATCCCGGAAGTCTACGCCACCCGCATGCGCCTCCTGGGCCAGGAGCCCACACCAGAAGAGATCTATGCCCGCATCGAGGAAGAGAGCGTTGAGTTCATCAACCTCCAGTTCACCGATGTCATGGGCATGGTGAAGAGCGTGACCATTCCGGCCAGGCTCTTCCCGGATATCGTTGAGCGTGGCCAGTGGATCGATGGCTCGTCCATCGCCGGGTTCACCCGCATCGCCGAATCCGATATGTTCCTCGTGCCCGATCTTTCCACCTACGCCGTCATCCCGTGGGAGCGTGGCGAGTTCACCACCGCCCGCGTTATCTGCTGGGTGCACAATCCGAACAACGAGCCATTCCCTGGCGATCCGCGCGGATTGCTGCTGAAGCAACTCGAGAAGCTTTCCGATCTCGGTTACACCTACAATGCCGGCCCCGAGCTGGAGTTCTTCCTGTTCGAGCGTGATGCTGCCGGCGGCATTGCCCCGTTGCCACACGACCGCGGCGGCTATTTCGATCTCAGCACCGACCTCGCCAGCACCGTGCGCAAGGATATGGTGAGTGCGCTGATCGAAATGGGAATCGATGTTGAAGCCAGCCACCACGAAGTGGCGATTGGCCAGCACGAAATCGACTTCGAGTACGGCCCGGCCATCCCCACCGCTGATCGCGCTGTGACCTTCAAATACATCCTCAAGGCCATTGCCCAAAAGCACGGCCTGCACGCCACCTTCATGCCCAAGCCAATGGAGGGCATCAACGGTTCCGGTATGCACGTGCACCAGAGTTTCGGTTTCCTCGATGCCGCCCTGGGCAAGAATGCATTTGTGGATGAGAACGATCCGTACGGCCTCAGTAAAATTGCCAAGCATTTCATTGCCGGCCAGCTGAAGCATGCGCGCGGCCTTGCTGCGGTGATTGCGCCGCTGGTGAACAGCTATCGCCGCCTTGTGCCGGGCTACGAAGCGCCGGTGTACGTTGCCTGGGCACGCACCAACCGCTCCGCGCTGATCCGCGTTCCGGCCATTCGCGCGGGCAATGTCAACGCCACCCGCATCGAGCTGCGCTGCCCGGATCCGGCCTGCAACCCGTACCTCGCCTTCACGGCCATGCTTGCCGCCGGTATGGATGGCATTGTCAACGAGTTGCCGCTCGAGGATCCGGTGGAGGAGAATCTCTACCACTTCACCGATGAGGACCTGAAGCGACGCAATATCCCGACACTGCCAGCCACCCTCGGTGAGGCTGTGGAAGAGTTCAAGAAAGACGATGTCCTGCGCGAGGCACTGGGCGAGCACACCAGCGAGCGCCTGATCGAGGGCCAGACCGCCGAATGGAACGCCTTCCGCCTGCACGTGACCCAGTGGGAGCGCGATCGCTACCTGGAAATGTACTAGTCATCCTGCAAACCGGGCCGGAGCACACGCTCCGGCCCGGTTTCGGTTTTCGCTCCAGGCTATGAGCCCAACTCAATCAGCCACGCATTGCGAAGATCGGAGATGAAAAGTCGATCTTTCACCAGGATGCACGCGGGATCGATGACGTCCCCGTTCAGGTGGCCCCGATCTCTCTGCTCACCCCCAACCATCGTGAATACGCGGTACTTCCCGCTGGAAGCCGAAAGCGCCACACCTGCATACGCTACCGGCGTTTCCGCGATTGCAGGGTGGCCGATGAACTGATATCCATCGCCGTACTCGAACAGGGCGGTTAACGGCATTTTTTCACCGGACCCATCAAGAAGGACCAGCCAATAGATGTGGGTCTCCCTATCCCACACTAGCCCCTGCGTATTGGTGGCGTTCAGTAACTCCGGCACACGTGCGCCCTCGATCTCCACGGGCATGAGGTCGCCAACCGGATCCACAATGACGATTTCGCTCGGATGATCGCCACCTTGCAGCGTCATGACCATGCTGCCATTAGTCAGCAAGATCGGTGGACTGGCTACAAACCGGTAACCAGGAGGGTGCAGGGAAATCAGGGATTCCACCACCAGCGATTCGATCGCAAGCGTGCATATCTCGCACGTGGACTGCCCGCTTTTAACTACCCGCTGCCGCGCGAAGATCACTGTGGAGTCATTGATCCATCGTGGATAGATGTCGAGCGATACATCAGGCCTATCCAGGATCGATGCTGCTTCCTGCTGGTGTCCCTCTGCCGTCAGGTTGCTGATGGCTGCTGTGGCCACATCGGCGATGAAGATATCGGAATCGCGCATGTGCCGCCAGGTATCCAGTGAAAAGGCGATGCGGGTGCCATCCGGACTCCAGTGAATCGATGAGCGATCAATCGACTGCAGTTCCACAGTTGGCTCACCCAGGGCGAGGACATCGAGTGTGGATGCATCCAGGAAACAGAGCCGATTGCGGAACTGCACGCCGGCTAACACGCTGCCATCTGGCGAGATGGAGAGCACCGTTGTCGCCCCTACATCCAGCGGTTCGTGGCGCACATCCTCGATATCCAGGCGTCGCACACTGCCGTTCGCAAAAGGCACCACCGCGGGCAAGATGGCAAAGAGTCGACGTGAGATCATGTGGTTTTCTCTGCTACGCTCGTCATTCCCATATCCCCATAACGGGCGGCGGATACGTGCGGTTCCGGCTGCGCGGTACACTAGCATTCATGCCGGAAGTACGGCGGCGACCCGAAAGGACTTCTCCTCACCATGACATCACCGCAGCCCCTCGCGCAGCGATTCCTCGATCATTTCAATTCCCGCGAGCGCGACCAGTTGCTGGATACCCTTGCCGACGATGTGCGCTACAACGGCCGCAAGGAAGATGGCACCCTGTTGTTGCTGGAATGGATCGATCGCGCCACAACCACCATGACGCCCCGGCGCTGGTTCGGTGCGGAAGACCTGGCCGTGGTGGAAGTCGAAGTGGTGTGGCATTCGCCCCAAACTGGCGATGCCACTGATTCAGCGATATGGGCGATTGCCTTTGGCTTTACTGACGACAAAATCTCCAGCATTTCCCGCTATGCCGATGTCGGTGAGGCCGTCACGAAAATGGGCCTGGTGCCCGAAGGTGCCTTGCCCGAAGCCGGCTTCCCCATGCCAGCCTCCTGATTCCCCGGGAACAAATTATCGATCTCCTGCGTCGTCAGGAAGGCTGCTCTGCGCGATGAGCGGTGTGCAGGCTTGCTCCTCGCCTTGGGCGATTGGTGCGGTGCGAACCAATTGCTACAGGGAGGAAACAGGCATTGAAGGAGAACATCACGGTGAACCAGCAGGCCTGGCAAACAGAACTGGAAGAGCAGGGCAGGGTCACCATTTCCTCGAGCTTCGGTAGCCTGTTGTGGCGCGTCGGCGTTGCCGTAGCGCTGGTCGCGTTCTTCATCTATGCACGCTACCAAAGTGGTGATATTGGCCAACGTGGGCTTACGCTCGCTGCGGTCGGCTTTGGGCTGCTCATTGCGGTATGCATTGCCTTTGTGGTGAAGCAATATGGTGGCAAATCGATCATTATCGATCGACACGGCATCACCCTGATCAATGGCGTGTCCGTTCCATGGAGTGATGTTGTCAGCGTGAGTGTGTTTGCCCCTGCCAAATCCCCTCCATCTGTTTCGTTGAACCTCACCGAATCGGCCTGGGATGCGCATATGGGCCAGCAAACCACAGCTGCCAAAGTGATGCACAAGGCAAACAGCATGATCGTGCGCGATCGGGCGTTGGTGATGCCCTCCTACCTGGAAGCCGGGCCCACCGAACTGGCAGGCTGGCTGAACCAATTTGCGCAGGGAAACCCCGACAGATAACCGCCTTCGTTGTGCTAGCATTGATCTGAATCTCTCGGAGGGCGGATGAACGGGCATAAACCACGTGTTACAAAAGCGATGATCATGGTGCGCATTGCCGCCGTGGTAATTGCGTTTGTGCTCGGTCACGATGCCATGATGGCCATCAATCCGGCCAGCGCTGTCGCCGAAACCCCCCATCATGATGTGGTGAAGATTCAGGTGTGCGGCAACACCGAGGGGATGCCCCACTCCGTTTCTGGTCCGTTGTTCGATCACGCCCCCGCCGCTACCGGGCACGTCGGTGTTTTGCCGACCACCGATACGACCGCGATCACAACACCACGGCCAGATACGTTCGGGGAGGATTCCTCAACCCGCAGGGCGTGGTTACAGGTATTTCTGAATTGATCGCCAAGCCTCCATTTGTTGGCCGATAGCGTTCTTGTTTCAGAAAGCACCCCACCATGAACACGTACTCGCGTCGATCGATCATCGCGCTTTCCGGCATTGCCGCCCTTGCCGCCGCTTCCACCAGTGCCACATCGTTCCGCATTGGCGCACCCGGCCGTCCGCTCCTTTCCTGTGGTGCCGTTGTTGGCACGCCGGAAATTATCGAGGTCGAATCCGATATTCCCTTTGACCGGGCGTTTATCGATACCACCATTCCCTACCATCAAAGCGCCCTCAAACTCGCCGAGCTGAACAAGGACGATCTTGAGGATGAACGCCTGACCGAGATCGTGGATGCGATTCTCGAGAGCCACCCGAAAGACATCGAAGATCTCAAGGCCTTCCGCGAGGAGTGGTTCGAATCGGCGGAGCCCGACAAGGCCACGCACGAGATGATGCTCCTTTCCATGGGTGGCCTCGAAAGCTGCACCGATCAATCCCATATCGACTTCATGGATGTTGAGTGGGTTGAGGAAACCTGGAAAAAGAACGACGATCCGCTCCTTGCCTTCGTCAGCATGTTGGTGTTGGTAATGGAGATGGAGCACCACCAGCATATGGTCAGTGTGCAGGTGGCCGAGCATGATGAACTCAAGGAGTTCAGTCAACGGATGATTGATGCTTCCGAGCCCCACATCAAAACACTGAAGGAAGTTCGCGGCGAACTTATCAACCGCTACTAGCCAATTGTTCTGAAAGGACACCCAATGACTACCCTCAATCGACGACACCTCATGGCACTCATCGGTGCTGGCGCCATCGTCCCGGCCACCGCGCTCGCGCAAGATCACGGCGCTCACCATGGTTCAACGCCCGTGGCCACGCCGGATTGCCACATGATGGATGGCACGCCGCAAGTCGTGCCGTATGAATCCGATATCCCGTTCGACCAGGCCTATATCGACACCATGATCCCGCATCATGCCAGCGTTATTGATCTCGCCACGGCTGCCCAGGATGTGCTGGAAGATGAGCGCCTGCTCACTATCGCCCAGGCGATCCTCGATACCCAGCCGGGCGAAATCGAAGCCCTGAAGGCCCTCCGCCTGGAGTGGTATGGCAGCGATGAGCCAGACGAACTCACCCACGAGATGATGATGGTCACCATGGGCGATACCGAAGCCATGGCCGCCTGTGGCGATCATGACATGGGTATGGGCATGATGGGCATGGATATGGACATCAAGGACATGATGGACATGATGGGCATGGACACCGGCATGAACATGATGGACATGGATATGGCCATGATGGATGGCGAGGCGCTGGTGGCCGAGTTTGAAAACGCCGAGGACAAAGACCTCAGCTTCATCGATCTCGTGATCCCGCACCACATGATGGCTGTACACCAGAGCTGGGTTGGCCTGCAGCTGGCCGAGCACGAGGAACTCAAGGAAATCTGCCAGGACGTCATTGACGCCCAGCAGGCCGAAATCAAGGAGCTCCTGGAGATCCGCAAGGATCTCATCTAGGTCTCGGTTTCAAACTAGCAGAAACGGGGAGGGCTTGCGCCTTCCCCGTTTCGTATGCCGGTTTAGTGCTCGCGGCGGCTCTGGAACGCCTGCGGCGTTGATGGCGCCTCGCTGGCGTCGTCCCGAGCTTTCTGCACATAGCTCTTCAGGTCGTTCTCATCCATTTCGCCGATCACCAGCGAGCTCACAACGCCGTTGGGGCTGATGATGTAGGTCATGGGATAGAAGGTCACCGTGTAATCCGTGGCGATACTGCCCGATGCCACGCCATCGCCACCGGAATCGCGGCCGATGGGGTAGGTGATGCCGAACCCTTCGGCAAACGCGCGTGAACGGTCTTCGGGATCTTGCTTGCCACCCACGCCGATCAGCACCACATCGGCGGGCGCCGATTCCCAGTAGGACTGGAACGCCGGCATCTCGCGCTTGCATGGCTCACACCAGCTGCCCCAGAAGTTGACGACCACTACCTTGCCTTCTTGCTCGCTCAGGGTGATGTCCTCGCCACTAAAGGTGGTGAGCGTGAAATCGGGTGCCTGTTTGCCGACCGCAGGTACATCGACGGAGGTGGAGCCGCCGTTGTTGTCGGTATCTGCATCGTCACCGCCACGCGTCCACTGGTAAACGCCCAGCGCCAGCACCACCAGGATCAGCACGCCTCCCAACATCCAGCTGGATGTGCGCTCGTTCTTGCCGTAGCCGATACGGCCGCGATCTTCCTGGTCGTCATCGGTATCGGCCAGCGTTGGCTCGGCAAGGTGTAGATCGGATTCGTCGGCTGGAGGTGGGGTAGGGTGCCCGGATGACATTGGGGTTCGTCCTGTTTACGGAAGGGTGTCCATGGCGGCTTTGATACTGGCGAGTTCATTATCGCTGCCGCCAATCACGATAAGGATAACGTTACTCTGCTGATAAACCGTGATCTCTTCGCCCTCATTCAGTGGCCGCTCGGAAATCCGTGCTGTCACCTGCAGCGTCTCCGGATCCAGGTCGGCGGCATCCGCCTCGCGGGCGGCAACGGCCTTATTGCCGGTTGCATCGGGATAGATGAAGAGGAACGCGTTTATTTCATTGATTTCGATCACCTGGCCCGGTTGCGATAGCTGGTTGGCCGTGGCCGTGTACCGACCCGGCTCGACGCGATCGAAGTCCTGGGCTTTCAGGGCCTCAATGACGCAGATCAACTCGTTGCGACCCTGCTCGCAGGCGGGCGGCTTGGGCCCTTCCTGAAAGAACTGGTCCTCCACAAAATACAGGTACGCCACCCCCCCGGCCGCCACTACCATCAGGGCGAACAGGATATTGCTCAGCGCCAGGGCGCGGCTGCGATTGGGAGGAGGTGTGCTCATGCCTGTTTCCTGCATACG
>DJVD01000093.1 GCA_002440805.1 Chloroflexi bacterium UBA6265 | reverse complement strand
GATTGGTGGGGTCTTCGTGTCTGAGCCATACCTGGGAAGTTGGGGACTATCTGCCGATCTCTGGCGCCTCTCGGAAAAGTTCGATCACCGTTATGTCAACTATTTTCTGAAGGTCGCTGGCGCGCATCGTCTACCTGGTCCCGTGATGACGCGCATCTATCAATTCGGGATTCCGCCCGAAATTGTCACCAGCACGCTGAAATCCATTCGTAGCCTCGATGACTGGAGCACCGAATGGGTGGAGACGGCGCAGCAGTTTATGGGCAATTCCCGGCGCGAGGTTTCGGCGGGCAATACGCTCGAGGCGGAGCGGGCGCGCTACCAGGCATCGATGTGCTATCACATTGCCCAGATCATGGAATTGCGCGATCTCAAAACCCGGGATAGCTGTCGCGCCTGGGCGGCCAACCTGGCGAAGTTATCGCTGGCCGTGCGTAACCCGGCGGCGCGTCACTTCACGATCCCGTGGGGTGACCGTGCCTTGCCCGTGCTTTTCCAGATTCCCGAAGTAGGGGATGGACCGTTTGGTTTGGTGGTGCTGCTTAACGGCGTGTCGCAATCCAAGGAAGAGACCTTTCTCTGGGCCCCCCGGTTCCTCGAGGCTGGCTACGCGGTACTGGCGGTTGATAGCCCCGGCACTGGTGAGGCAACAGCTCTTGGTCCGATCAATCCCGGTGCCACTGACATTCTCGATGGCGTGTTCGCCATGCTCTACAACGAAACGGCAATTGATCTCCGACGGGTTGTACTGGCTGGCGCGAGCCTCGGTGGCAACGAAGCCATTCGCATCTGCCGGCGTATGCCAGGCGTGATGGCGGTTGTGGCCGTAACCCCGGCCGTGCAGCCCGCGCGGTGGATGCTGCATTCGTCGAGCATCCTGCGAGCCGAGCTCCGCGATGCGACCAGTGATGATGACCGCGAGCAGTTTGCCGAACGATTTGATGCCATTGCTGCCGCCGGGCAGACCGCGCAACCGATGCTGATTTTCGGAGCAGGTCACGACATGATCGTGCCGCCCAACGAAAGCCAGCATCTCGCTGCCGCACTTGGTGATCGCGCCACCTACATTTGGTATCCGGACATCGGCCATTGCCTGTACGCTGCCGGGGATCAGTGGACCTGGGAGGCCGCCACCTGGATTGCGGCGATAGGGGAGGCGAAGGCTCAGGGAATCACATCTGGTGCCGAGCTCGCCACCATTGGCAAGGATGCGATCGAGCAGGGGACATATCACCCCCACGGCGCTCCTGTTGAACCGGACGAAGAATTCACGGAGTATGCCCGCTTGCTGCCGGCTGACGAGGGTAACGGCTAGCGCCTGCTTCGGCGCATTGCCCGCACCTTGGTGACACTGTCGTCCTCCATCAGCTCTCTGTACTCTTCCGAATCGGCCGCGACCAGGGCCAATTTCCCTTCGGCGTTGGCATGAATTCCCCAGCCATGTGTTTTGGCGAGGGGTGATGTTCGCAGGCAGGCGCGACCCGATGCGAAGTAGGCTTCGCGCTCAGCGGCCACATTTTCGGGTGCAATTCCTTGCTGTTCTGCCACCCGGGCGAAGATTATTTCATCAGATGTGTAAGTGTATGGTTGTTCCGAAATAAGGGTGAACTGTAATGATGCAACGGTTTGTTTGGTCAAATCTGGTGTAACAGCTGATAACGTTGGCGAATCTTCGGCGATCTGGATCAGGGTGTTGTAATAGTTGGTAGACATGCCGCTCACTCCCTGGATAGGTACACTTTGCCGGGTGGATACATCCACGCCGTGATACTAGCTAACTCCAAGGACAGTGTGTGACCTTATTCCCCGGCGAGACCAATGCAACCGAACGCATCGCCCGCATCTTCTTGTGGGTGCTGCTGGGGATGTTCCTTGCCAAGGGCATCCTGATCGCACTCACCGGCGCGCCATACAGCGGTCACGATGAAATCGCCCATATCAGCTACGTGAAGATTGTGGCAGAGGAGGGGAGGCTGCCGCGCATTCCCGATTTGGAAAGCTGGCGTGAAGCCAGGCTAACCGGGGGCGACACCAGCTTCGATGAGATTCCCGATGAGTACTATCGCTATGCTGGCCATTTCACTACCCCCGATTGGCTGCGCCAGCAACTGGTGATCCCGCGCGAGGCCGAGGGAGAGGACGGCCAGTGGTATCCCAGTGGCTGGATCTATACTGCCAATCATCCACCGCTGTATTACCTCTGGCTCGCTCCGGTTGAGAAGCTGACCAATCACCTCGGCAGTGAGCAGCAGTCGTACTTCTTCCGGTTGGCCACCATCCCGTTTGGTCTGGGGACGGTGGTGTTTGCGTGGTTGGCAGCCCGGGCATTGTTCCGCAACGATCTCTTCCTCCGCCTGCTGGTGCCGGCATTTGTCGCCATGCAACCGCAGGTGGCCTATGAGGCCGCCATCGTCAATAACGATATCGTCGCGATCATGTTCGCCAGCGGCATGTTCTGGTTGTTGATAGAAGGATTGCGTAGCGGTTTTACCTGGAAAACTACGAGCTGGCTGGGCGTACTGTTTGGCCTGGCCATGCTGGGCAAAACCACGTCAGCGAGCATGGCGATCGTAGTCGCACTTGCCATGGTTGCCGGAATCGGCTGGCGCAACTGGCGAGCATGGTTGCCAAAGGGCGCTGCCGTGGCCGCCATTGGCGCGGCTATCATCGCGCCGTGGCAATGGTTCATGTTACGCACGTACGGCAATCCGACGGCGCTCTCGCAGATTTCTGACCTGCAATCTTGGTGGAACGCACGCGAGGATGATCCGCCCACGCTGCTAGGTCAACTGACCGATCCGACGTTTTTCTGGTTCCGCTGGAAGGAAACGTGGGGCGAGTTCGGTTGGCGGCTGATTGAGCTCGATGGCTACATGGCCGATGTGTATGGCATCGGCGACCGCAGGCCCACATTCCTGGTGGCATTGCTGGTGATCACGCTTCACGGCACGGCCGGTGTTGGCCTGTGGCTGTGGCGGGTGCGGCGAGCAGGGGAGGGCAGTGACGAGGTCTTCCGGCCGCGACAGTGGCAATGGATCGCGCTCGGCGTGATGCTGTTTGCCTGTGCGCTTGGCTACTTTAGCGTCTTGCAGTTCGGCCTCACGTTCAGTCTTACCCAGGCCCGGTACTATTTCCCGATGATCGTGCCGGCCTCCATCCTGTTGATGCTCGGGTTCCGATCCCTGGTGCCCATGCGCTTCGTGCGTATGTGGGGAGCCCTGCTTTTCCTCGGGATGGTGGTGCTCAATATCCTCATCTACACCGCCTGGTTCCTGCCGTATTGGCATCCAATGGCTGGCGGCGCGGTACACTGATTTGGTTCAACCTGCGGTGGGCAGGAATCGTGTATGGCCGGCTCGTGCCCGGGAGTTACTTGTGACCGTACCTCGCAAACGCCCGGTTCCGCTCACGTTCCTGTGGTTGCTGTTGGCCCTGTTTGCCGCCAAGGGTGTGGCCACAGCCCTGGCGTTTCCCGCCTTCTCCGGCCACGATGAAGTTGCCCATTACGCCTACCTGCGCATTTTCGCCGAAGAGCATCGCGTTCCGGTCATCCCGGAGATCGAATCCTGGCGCGAGCAATACGCCGACCAGGGCAACAGCTTCAAATGGGATCGAATGCCCCAGGAGTTGTACGAATACGCGCACGTCGGCGGCAAAATCACCACCTACACCACCCCGGATTGGTATGGTGGACAGCCTAATCCAGTGTGGACCGTTTCTTACGACAACAGGTTTTATCCATCCGGCTGGGTCTACACGGGTAACCATCCACCGCTGTTTTACGCGCTGATGACGCCGCTGTATCACCTCGTAAAAACACTGGATGTGCAGCAGCAACTGATGATGTTCCGGTTCGCTACCATTCCGTTCGGGATGGCAACCATCGCGTTGGCTTACCTGACCGTGCGAACCCTTTTCCCGCGCGACCACTTCCTTGCCATGACTGTGCCAGCCTTCGTCGCGTTTCAGCCGCAAATTTCCTATGAATCGACCATGCTTAACAACGATATCCTCGCCATCGCCCTCACCAGCGCGGTGGTGTGGTTGCTCACGCTGGGGTTACGCAAGCGCTTCCCGTGGTGGATCTGCATGCTGATCGGCATGCTCCTCGGGTTTGCGGTGCTGGCGAAAACCACGTCAATCATTGTGGCTGTGCTGGTGGGCATCGCCATGATGTTCGGTATTGGTGTGCGGCGTTGGCGGCAGTGGTTGCCAAAAGGTGCGCTAACCGCCGGCATCAGTGCTGTGCTGGTGATGCCGTGGTACCTGTATATGATGGTGCAGTACGGCGATGCCACGGCGCTCAATCGCGTGAAAGAGCTGCAGTGGTGGAACTATTCCGGCGGATCCAATCCCGGGATTATGGAAATGCTCACCAACCGCTGGTTCCATTGGGATCGGTGGAAGGAAACGTGGGGAGCATTTGGCTGGCGCCGGATTCAGCTCGATATGGAAGGCGATAACACCCTGCTGCGCGTGCTGCTGTGGCTGGCGCTGTTTGGCATCGTTGGCCTGGCGGTGTATGCCATTCGGTTCCTCAAATCCCAACGCGAGATCATCAGGTTGGAAGAGCAAGGGCTTTCGTTCACCGAAATTCGCGATCATCGCGACGAAACCATGGCCATCCTGCCCTGGCAGGTGACCGGTATCCTCACCATGGGTGTGGCCTGCGTGCTCGGATACTACGCGGTGCTGCAGTTCGGCACCTCGTTTGCGCTCACCCAGGCACGCTACTACTTCCCCATGATCGTGCCCGGGGCCGTGCTGCTGATGCTCGGCTTCCGCTCCTGGTTCCCGCGTCACTGGCTCCCCTATGTAGGTGCGGCGATCTTCCTCGGCCTGGTGACAATTAACGTGATCATCTACAGCGCCTACGTGATTCCCTTTTGGCCCGGATTCACGGACGCCGCGCCGCTACCATGACGACACCTGAGCCACGATGTGTTCGATGGTTTCCGCCTCAATCTCGCCCGCGCGGATAGCGGCCGATCCCAGGGCGACCAACCGGGCGCGGATATCGCCGACGCTCATTGCCTGACCCTGCGACACATACCCCTCGGAGATCATCCACAGTTCCAGCGCTTCCAGTGGTTTTTCCGCCAGCGGGGGATCGTCCATCGTCTGTAATTGCTCGATCAATGCGCCGCCATCGTTGCCGCACGCGTAAGCCAGGGAGTGAAGTTCGTCGAGATCGGAGGGATCGATCATGTCCGCCTCGGCCAGCGCACCCGTTGGCATCGGTCGCGCCCGGCCAATGCGCCACATCTGCAACGCATCGTGCAATAGCCCGGCCCGCGCGTGAATGCCAGGAACCTGGTTGGGTAATTGCGGATGAACCAAACCTAGTTGCGCTGGATTCGCGCGCTCAAGCGATTCCATCTGCCCAAAAGTGACGATATCGCTGCTCAACAAGGCATGCAGCACATCGTGGTCGGTGATCAGGTGCCACAGATGCACCCCGCCAACAGGCGCCCAGGGATCGATGGTTGGCACGCGCAATGTCGCCGCCCATGTCTCGGCATCGTAATCGGCAGGGGAGGGGATGGATGCCGATCGCGAGGGTTCCTGTTGCGGAATCGGCAACCGGTCGAATCCGGCGTCGCGTCGCACGTCGGCCAATTCAATCACCCGGATCTCGGGACGGTCTTCTGCCGGCATCGCTTCAACGCGATGAAGCCAGCGGGCTACTTCCTCGCCCTGGGCAGTGAAATAGAACACCTGCCGGCCATGCTTGCTGATATCGATTGCGGCATCAATGATTGCACTGGCCCGGAACTCGTCGCTATTGCCGAGTGTTTCATCCAAAATCACCGGGAGTTTCGGCCCAATTTCTACGTTTTCCACAAACGCGAGCCGGATCGCCATCAGTAACTGCACCCGCGTGCCCGAACTCAGTTGATCGAGGGAAAGCGAGAGCCCGGTGGACGTATCAAGCGAGGTGAATTCCGGCGGAGGGCCAGCCTCGAACTGCAATTCATAGCGGCCGCGAGTAATGATGGCAAAGAGTTCGCGCGCGCGATGGAACACAATCGGCAGGGCCGCGTCGCGGGTTTCCTGCTGCACGGTGGAGAGCAACAGATCCCCCACCACGCTGGCGGCGATGCGATCGCGATCATCCGCGAGTTTGCACCGGGCAGCAACGACCCTCGCCTGCGCCATTTCAATCTCGCGGGACCGTAGCGCCACCCGCTCCATGTGATCGAGCGCTCGCAGTTGCTCGTCAGTTTCCGCCCGGCGGTCGACAAGGGCCCGCGCGCGGTTGTGGGCCTCGGTGAGTTGGGGCACGTCCTGGTCACGCCATTGTGGCGTCAGGCTGAGGGCCTCCCACGCATCGCGCGTCGATTGCCGGCGTTGCTGCAGCCGATCTTTTGCCNNTTGGTAGATGTGATTGCGTTGCTCCACCAGCGTATCGAGTTGGGGTTGGATATGCTCATCGATCTCGCGTTGCAGGTTGTCGCGTTCGGCGGTGCTCTGCCGTAGTGACTCGATGCGGCGCTCCACATCGTCCATCACGGAGGCAAGATCGCCATGATCGTAGCCCAGTTCGGCCAGCGCCGATGTCGCGCGGTGATGCAGGATATCGATGTCGGCCAGCAGCCGGGTCTGGCGTGCTTCCAGCCCGCGCACCGTCGCATCGCTGGCCTGCCACCGACCGAGGTTTTCAGCCAATAGCCGCAGGCTTTCCTCCTTCAGGTCCGGTGCTACGCCGAAGCGGGCAATAGCCTGCTCACGGCGCGATTCTGTGTCTGCATAGGCCGCATCGAGCTCGCTGCGTTCCTGTTCCAGGTCCTGCCAGCGCTCTGCCTTTTCCTGTTCAACCAACGCCACCTTAAGTTCGCTGCGGAGCTCCCCGAGGAGGCGTTGAATATCTGCCGCCCGCCATTGCTGGGGCATGGGCAGGTTCAGTTGGGCGTAGCTTCGCTCAAGGGTAGCTGCAATTTTCGGCGACTCCGAGGAGGTGTATCGCCACGCCAGCAGGATCAGGACCACCCCGAAGGCGGCAAGCAGCCACCACCATGGGTTTACCAACGTTGCCAGCACCGCACCGGAACCCACAAGGAGTAATCCGCCACTCATACCGATCCAGCGGGATGTGCCAGTGAGTTCTTGATGCTCGGCGGCATTGGGATGCTGCAGCCGGGTTTGCAGGATTTCCACACCCTCTTGCAGTGCAGCGAGGTTGCCTGGCGGCTGCACGCCACCCAGCCAGAGTTCCACTTCGTCGCGGGCCGTACGCCGAGCGCGGATGCTTTCGTAGGCAGCAGCAATATCAGCAAGTTCGCGAATGCCATTCGAATCGAGTGCCGCGATTTGATCATCGTTGAGGTCATCGGCCAAACGGTGTTGGTGGGACTGCCGTTCCGAAACGGCGGCTGCAAGGGTACGTTCCAGATCGTCCAGCAGGTTCGCGAGATCCTGTTGCTCGTGCTGAATGGCTTGCAGTGCCTTGTGCCGATCCTGCGGTGCGGGAATATCCGCCAACCCGGTCGCGTCCACCAGGGCCTGCCAGCGGCCCCGCTGGCGCATACGATCTGCCAGTTGCTGCTCCATGTGCGTAATGTCGCGGGTAAGGTCAGCGATCCGCGTAAGTTCATCACCGGCCAGGTCATGCACCACGGGCGAGAAGGCAGCGATTTCGGTCTCGAGGTCGTCCTCATCGGATAGACGTTGTCGATACTGGAGCGCCTTGTCGATCGCCTCAAGCTCACGCTCGGCGTCCTGTGATTCGGATCGTTGTGCCAGCAGGTGGGAGCGTTGGGCCAGTGCGTTCTGCGTTGTATCCCCTGCAGCAATCACCTCAGCCAGGTCCGCATTGGTAGATTGCAGGCGTCGTGCCGATTCCAGCCGCGGCGGAATGACATGCGAGAAGCCCAGCGTTTCGGCGATCATCGGCAGGTCAAAGCCGCCGCTGGATTCGTTCAGGATGGCGTGCGCCAGGGGCTGATTCTCGCTGGCCAACAGATCGGGCAGTCCAAGCGAGTAGCGACTGCGATCATCCAGTGGGGCGATTTGCGGTGCTTCGGCCGGCTCGCCGTTGCGGAGCCGTTGCACCTTGCCCGCACTGGCTTCGATCGTCCATTCCTCATCGCCCAGGGCGAACGCGGCTGCAAGGTGATGGCCCCTGAGGGCACTCGCATGCGGCCATAACACTGCCTGGATTGCGCGGGCGGTGGTGCTTTTGCCACTCGCATTTGGGCCGAACACAATCGTGATGTCGGGGCTGAGGTCACTCAGGGTAAAGGCCGAGGAAATCCCTGGCGCCCGGAGCACGCTGATTTCA
Organism: Chloroflexi bacterium UBA6265; assembly: GCA_002440805.1. GTDB lineage: Bacteria > Chloroflexota > Chloroflexia > Thermomicrobiales > UBA6265 > UBA6265. The sequence continues at coordinate 5,680 of DJVD01000093.1, read as the reverse complement.
TGCAGGACAAGTGGTGGACGCTGCGCATCGAACTGATGTGTGGCGGGGGTTGCATTGGTCATTAATCTATTCCTCGTTGGCGCACCATCGTGTCCAGCGTCGCCCAGGCCTGCCGCTGTAGCAGGGTGGGGGCATCGGCCGAAAGGGGCGTATCCACAATGGCGCCAAACACACGAGCATGGGTCACGGCCAGCAGTTTTTGCTCCACGGCTGATACCAGCTGCGATTGCGATTCCGTGAGATCGTCGCCAGTGCCGAGGGCGTGTAGCAGCCGGGCTACCTCTCCGACCGGATCGGGCCGGCCAATCAGCGGTTCAAGGTCGATTGTCGGTGTGGCATCGTTCTCGATTCGCGCAATGGCCACTGTGACGCCGGCATGCTCCAGGATCAGGGTATGTTCCAGTTCGGTAGCGAGATCGGCGAGGACAGGGTAGAGATGCGTGGCACCCGTGAGGGTGCCGTACACCACAAGGGTGCTGGCGTTCCCATTGGCAAGGGTTTCGTCGGCGGCTGCGATGAGTGCCTGCGCGATGATCCGTTCAGCGTCGTCAACAGATTGCGCCGTCGTCATGTCAATGGCGATCGCTGCGTACTCGAGGCCGGCCATCGACACGAGCGTGGCATCGAACGCCTCGGTATCTACCAGCCACACGCCGTGAGTACCGGTTTCGTATGGCGATAACGGTGCCACAGAGCCCGGCTCGATGACCAGGGCGTGTTCGCCCTGCAAGGCATCGGGTTGCAATGGATCGGTGAGGATCCAGATGGACTGGGGTTGGTCGATTTCGGTGAGCGTCACCGGATGGGGAACCGGCGTTTCTGTGGATTCGGCGAGGCTGGCCGGGATGATATGGATAACCGGTCCATCTCTCGCGTCACGGCTGGTGGAGATGAACGGATCCCAATCGAGATGATCGTCCAGGAACTGAACGGCGCGCTCGAACCCAAATCGTTGGGCGATCTCGGGCGTGAAGCGACCATCGGCGATCACGACAACCGGGATATCGGCTTGTTGCAAGTGCGTGAGGCCATCGATGAGCGGGCCAAATGGTTCCAAACCGGGATTGGTCGAGGAGATGATCTCGCCCGTGAGGAATACCGCATGCACGCGATCCTGCACGGCGCGATCGATGACGCGAAGCCAGGCGGCACGAGTGGAATGGGCGGAGTGATCGGTAGCGGCCTGGTCGGGAATGTCTCCCGGCACAGCGCCAAGCCGGAGATGATTGGCAACGAGGAAGCGCATCGGCAGACCTTTCTCGGATTTTCGTGGGCATCGCCCGGATACGAAAACCCTAGCCTGATTCTATCCCGGGCCGCAACCAACCGATGAGTTGCCTGTCATTTCGTTACGACCGTACCTGTGCGCCGTTGATCTCGGCGGTGCCGTCAGGATCATTGACTGCGTCCTGAACAGCATCCGCAGCGTCGCTCTGGTAGGCTTGCCGCTCGTTGGCGGTATCGCTGCGCATCATGGCCAAAACAGTCGGGATATCATCCTGCACCCGTAGGCGCACCCAGAAGAATTCAAAGACCACCCGCAGGATCGCGATTGCCGGTACTGCCAAAATGGCGCCAATAATGCCGAAGAGCTGCGAGCCGCCAATAACGCCGATAAAGATCAATATCGGATGCACCTTCACGGCATTGCCTTGCAGGTTTGGCGTGATCAGGTTGCCTTCCAGTTGATTCAACGCCAGATAGAAAATGGCGACGGCGACAGCAGTTTGCCAGTTGATGGTCAACGCCATCACGATGGCAGGTGCGGCCGCGATAAAAGCGCCGATATAGGGCAGGATGGCGGTAACCGCCTGCACCAGTCCCAAAATCAGGGCATATGGAACCCCAAGGAACGACAAGCCGATGAACGTGATGGTGCCCTGGAGCACGAGTGACAGCACCTGGGCACTGAGATAGCGGCTGAGGGAGTAGCCGAGCGTGTCCCACAACACCTGCGCATCACGTCGATAGGCCGGTGCCCACAGGCGCACGTAGGTTTTGCGGAAGGTGGGGATATCGGCCAGCATGTACACGGCCACAAACACCATTCCAAACGCACTGATGAGCAGCGAAACCGACGAGGTGAGCGTAACGAGCAGGTCGTCGGCCAGCGAGGTGATGATGGTTTGGCTGGAATCCAGCAAGCCTGCGCGCAGGTCTTCGATGATCTTGTCTGGATCATCCTCGATCCAGCCACGATTGTGCATGTTTTCGAGGATTGAGTAGGTCTGGTTGGTAATCGTTTCCGTGGTTTCCGGCAGCGAATTCACGAACTGCGTAATCTCGTTCACCAGGAATGGAATGATGAGCGCCAGGGCAATCACCGTGCCCCCGAACAGGGTGATGGTGACCACGAGGATACTGGCGCGCCGGGAGAGGAATTTCTGCAGGAGCCTCACCGGGAAGCTCAGGATAAGCGCCAGGGTGGCGCCCAGGAGCATGATGCCCATGATATTGGGCAGGCTGCGCGCCAGGATCACGAGGAAAAGCACGAACGTCAGGATGATAATCAATCGCACCCGGTGCGAAATGATGATCGGCGTTGGTACGGCCATCTGTTCAGGCGCAGCCGACTTTTCGGCCGACCGTCGCAGCCGGCGTAGCCTGTGCTTGAGTGAAGTCTTCTGCACATTGGCGGAGGTTTCGGTCATGAGGATTCCTTTTGTCTTCGCCAATACGGGCTGTACCTGGGTATCGGGGTGGAAGTTGGACTAATCAAACGTCAGGTTTGGGTAGGCCACGCGAATGCGCTCCGGAATGACCATGGCCAGATTCGGATCGAAGGCCTTGTGCACGTAGCGGCGCCACAGGATGATGATGCCTGCAGCAAGCAGGATACCGCTTGCGAACAGTACTTGAGGCTGGCCAATGGTTTGCGCCAGCCAGGCAATGAGCAGGGTGGAGAATGGCATCACGCCATTGAATGCCAGTGTCACCAGGCTCATCACGCGACCGCGAAGTTCTTCCGGCGCCGTTTGCTGCAACCGGGTTGCCAACTGGGTGTTCCCCATACTGAAACTAAAGCCGGAAATCATGACCCCCGGTACCGCCACCCACACATTCGGGGCCAGCGCCAACCACACCAGGCCAACGCACAGACCGGTCATCGCCAGCTTCATCCGGTTTTCAGCAGCTTTCTCAACCCGACTGCCGCGCAGGAGCGTGATCGCACCGGTGAGGGAGCCAATCCCGAGCGCGCTCAGCATATATCCAACCCAGGAATTGCCACCACCGAGGACATCGACCGTGAATAGTGGCAACAGCACCAGCAGGTTGGGGGTGACGAAGAAACTTACCAGTCCCTGCAGCAAGATCAGGCCGTAGGTGCCGTCGTTGGCGCGCACGTAGGCGATACCATCCCGCAATTGCTCCAAACCGCTGGTGGTTTGCTTTGCCACCACGCGCTTGGGAACAACTTTGCCGAGGCCGATCAGTGTGAGCATTGGTGCCAGGAGCGTGAAGATATTGACGATGAACGCGCCGGCCAGGCCGATAACGCTGATCGCCGTGGCCGCCAGCGCCGGACCAACAATGCGGGTGGCGTTGAAACTGGCGGAATTGAGCGCAATCGCCTGGGGAAGATCGCGCTTGGGAACCAGTTCGCTCACAAACGCCTGCTGAGCCGGCAGTTCGAATGCCGCGATCAACCCGGCGAGGGCTGCCAGCACGAGGATGTGCCAGTACTCCAGCCGTTCGAAACCAATCAGGAACGCATAGGTAGCGGAGATACCACCGAGCAGAGCCAGCGAGATGATCACAATCCGGCGGCGATCAAACCGATCGGCCAGCACGCCGCCATAGAGGCTGAACAGCAGCATCGGCAACGCTGCCACCACGTTGATTGCACCAATCGCAAACGCCGAGGTGGTGAGCGAAAGCACCACCAGTTGCATACCAACATTCTGCATCCAGCCGCCACCAAGGGCGACAATCTGGCTAAGCCAGTATTTGCGGAAGTTGATATTGGCTAACGCCGATGGCCATTGCAGTTCCCGGAAGTGACCAAAATTGGGGAACCTGTGGAGACCGCCGGTCACCGCCGGCGCACTCCGGAAATGTCGTCTCGAGCGCCCGTGCGGAGGCGGTGCCGGAGCGATGGGTAGTTCGTCGGGATCGGCGGGCATCATGCGTCTTCCTTGTACCGGGTATCACGCGCGCACCGCGTGGCTACGTGCAAGGCATTATGCCGGAGGTCGGGCAGTTAGGGTAATTCGTTGGCGGGTGTTTTTTCCGATCGCCGGAAGAAATTGACTCGTCCGCGGCGGCCGGATACCTGGGCGGTGAGGGATGGTCGGTGTGATTCAACGGCGAGGATGAATCCCATCGCGGCCAGGGCGGCGGTGAAAATCAGCGCCACAATCGCACTCAGGCTGATAACGGCATCATTTCCCCATTGCTGCTGGGCCACGCCCAGGAACCAGATCGTGAATACCACGCCCAGCACGCCATCGCGCATGAAGAAGGCGAACACGGCCGCAATGATGACGAGCAACAGCAGGAAGAGAATGCTGGCACCGCGTGTACCAAATGGCTGCGACGACATTTCCTGCCAGGAAAGCGTGAGGAGCATGATGCCGAACCCCAGCGCCGCAGTTAGCGGCAACACGGCGAACAGGCGTTGCCACATCTTGGTGATCTGTGGGCTGAGTGCAATCATCAGCACGGTGACCAGGAGCGCAGCTACGCTGATCACCATCGCGCCGAGAGCCACTTCCTCCCATCGCCAATGCTGGGCGAATATCCACACACTGGCGGCAATCAGGGATATGGCTACCAGCGGGCCGGACCGATTAATACGTGTCAGCTCGCGTCCGGCGGGGAGGGCGCTATAGATAAGGAATACGGCCAGCAGTGGCAGCACGGCCCACCACATCAACATGCTCCACTGTGCGGGCAGCAGGCCTGGATGCTCGAATCGCAGCGTCGTCCACGTCGTGAAACCGTTCAATCCGCGAGTGGAACCAAACCACGCGATCACCGCCGTAATGACCAGCAGAAACAGCGGTATCGCCCACCACAGGTAGGGACGGTCGCGGCGTACGGCGGTCACAGCGTTATCGCTCGAGATAGTGACTGATTGCCCCTCCAGCGGTTCGCTGGCGGCCCGATACTCGGTACGTGGAGTCGCCACAGGTTTGGCGGGCTCCATCTCTGGGGCCGGCACGGGTTCTGTCACCGCTTCAGCGATTGGATCATCCTCATCGATCAGCCAATCGGGCTCGGGGCCCAGATCCAGCCCGTCGCCTTGCCTCTTATTGGTGGGTGCATCATCATCATGAGTGTTCATGGCGTTATTGTATCCTGCCGCTGAATGCAATCGAGTGGGGGATAACCGGGATATCATCGCTGAAATGCGACCAGGCTGGTTGCACACTGTTTGCCGGATATCTTGCTGCGACAGCGCCTGCATCACACATGGAGTTCATGGTTTGTCTTCGATCGCTCCGGCTACAACTCATATCAGCGGTCGAGCGTTAATCCGCCGCTTTGCCGAATATTATAAGCCGCACAAGAAGCTTTTTTTGATCGATTTCGGTTGTGCGGTGATTAGTGGTGTGCTGGAACTGGCATTCCCGCTTGCAGTGCAGCACTTCATCGATACGCTGCTGCCTGGGGGCGATTGGGGTCCGATCGTTGGCGCTTCGGTGGCGCTGGCGATGATCTACCTCATCAATACCGG
>DJVD01000129.1 GCA_002440805.1 Chloroflexi bacterium UBA6265 | reverse complement strand
GCCAATGGCCGGTGCCGATTGTGGCCATGGAACCCGGCAAGCTGCTGGCATTCGCCTTCGATGCGCATCATCCCTACGATCCCGATCGCACCGAGCCCTCGGAAATCAGCATCACGATCACCGAGCATGGGAACGCCAGCGTGGTGACCGTGGTGCAGGGCATGTTCAGCGACGACAAGTGGAATGAACTGATTCACGACGGCTGGGGATTCACGCTTCTCAGCCTGAAACTCTGGGTAGAACAGGGCCGTACCTTTGCCGAATGGCAGGATACGACCCAATTTCATGCCGTCCGCAAGGTCGTGACGTTATCGCGCGATGCCGACTGGACCTGGAACGCGTTGACCAACGGCAGCGTGATGGGCACCTGGCTCGAGGCCGAGGTTGAATCGGATCCTGCCATCGGCGGCACGATCCGCATCGCCTGGAACGACGATTCCATTGTCGGCGGCGAATGGGTACTGCTCAGCAAGCCTCGCAACCTCGTGAGTCAGTGGTGGGATGCGAAATCGCTGGCCGACAAGAACGACCCCGGCCTGATGACGGTTCAACAATGGCTCATCCTGCCAGCCATGGAAGGCAGCGTGGTGGCGCTTACCGAATACGGCCACGACCGGCAGCGGATTGACCAGGGTTGGATCGATCGTATCGAATCCGGCTGGGACAGCTTCCTGCACAACCTGCAAGCGCTTGCCACGAACGAAGATGCCGACGTCACCTGAGCCGATTCAGAAGTCTGTGCATTCAATGAAACAACCAAATAGACCCGCAGTCACAACAACAAACGGGGCGTGCATAGTGCACGCCCCGTTGTTCTTTCACCGCAAAGAATGGTGGTTAGCCAAGCACAAGTGCATCCACTGACATCGCCAGGAAAATACCGGCGACATACCAGATGCTGAAGAAGAAGGTGCGGCGNNGCGCTGATGAGATAGATCCAGCCCATACCAAACGGCTGCAACAACAGGCTCACAGCCACCATCATGATGGTGTAGAGCATGATCTGTTTACGGGTTTCGTCCTCGCCACTCACGTTCGGCAACATCGGCACCCCTACCCGACCATATTCGCCTTGCTTCAAAAGGGCGAGGCTCCAGAAGTGCGGCGGAGTCCAGTAGAAGATGAGCGCGAACAGGATCCATGCTGGCGCAGCGATCGAGCCAGTCACGGCTGCCCATCCCACCAGCGGGGGCATGGCACCAGCGGCACCACCAATGACGATATTCTGGCTTGTGCGTCGCTTGAGAATGATCGTGTAGATCACCACGTAGTAGAAATTGCCTGCCAGGGCGATCAGGGCAGCAATCCAATTTGCCCCTAGTCCCAGCAACAGGAAGCCGCCCACCGTCAACGATGTGGCAAACAGGAATCCATTCAGCGCGGAAATCCGGCCGTTGGCAGTACCGCGCTTCTGGGTACGCGGCATCCGGGCATCGATATCGCGGTCATACACGCAGTTGTACGCGTTGGCGCCACCGGCCATCATCCAGCCACCGGCCATGGTGACCACAATCAACCAGAAATCGGGAACGCTCGCCGAGGCTACCAGCATGCCACCGAGCGTGGTAAACAGCAGCAAGGCCATAATCCCGGGCTTGGTCAGGGCGATGTAATCGTTGATCGTAGCAACGATACCGGTGGGTAGCGCTTCATCACCAGTGTGGCTTGCGTTCGGCGTGTTGAGCATAGGTCGAGCAGAACCCCAGGTTGGACGATTGGAAGATCACGACGCTGCCCATGTCCGGGCAGGAGGCCTATCCAGTTTACTCCGATTCCCACCCGAAGGCACAGCCCGGCAGCAGCCGGCCAGAAGGGTATCGGCGTTTGACCCCAACACCGCGTCGGGATTGACAGCCAGACCGCTCTGCCGGTATAAGCATTGAGCGCACAGTACGTTCGTGCTCGCGCCAACCCATGCCGGATGCAATGGAGCTTCCGGCGGCATCGACCATTGCACGATTGCGACGCTGCGATCGAGATTTCAAGGAGGAAATCGTCATGGTAGCCACTCTTCCCAGCGCCGGATCGGCGCCATCCTGGCTTGTGCCAGGGCAGATTCTTCGATCGTCCGAACCGGGACGGTTGGGCGATTTCACGGTTTGCCGGATTGTTCGCGATCGACATGGTTTCTGCCATGCCGTGCTGCACGACGAAACGGGTCGAGAGATCTCCACATTCGTGGACCAGATTCACTACTCGATCGCTGAGGGGATGCTCACACCCATCGATTTCGATGCGTCGAGAATCTCATTCAACTAAATCCGTGACGAAGAATGGAAAGAAATATCCCCGATGGTGCATGCACCATCGGGGATATTGGCATTCGGGAACAATGCGTATCGGCTAAACAGCAGCGCCGGAAAGATCGCTGGTGCAATGACCGCAACGTGTGGCCGCAATCGGCACGGCGTTGAGGCAGTATGGGCAATCCTTCAGGGTAGGATCTGCCGGTGGCTCCTTGCGAGATCGCTCCATCAGCGCATTCATTGGCTTCACAATCATGAAGAACACGATCAGGGCGATGATCAGGAACGCGATAATCGCGTTGATGAATGAACCGATTCCAATATGGGAACCGTTAATCTCGAAACCGATAGAACTAAAGTCAGGCTGACCACCGATCGCCGCAATAATCGGCATGATGATGAACTCTGACATCGCCGTCACAACGGCCGTGAATGCCGTGCCGATGATGACCGCCACTGCGAGCGAAACTACGTTGCCGCGCAGGATAAACTCCTTGAACTCTTGTCCAAGCCCCTTCATAGGATCCCCTCCCTCATTTGAATCTCAAACCAAACGCCTGGCCTGAGTCTAATTGATTGGGTACCAGAAAACATAGTGGATTAACGCATCTGGCCGACCATGTTGGACATGACCGGCCAGAATTAACATTTCTGCGACTTATTCTCCTGGCGGCGGGCAACTGTTGGCGTCGGCCACCAGTGTGTAATATGCCTCGCCGGGCTCTTCGCCCATGTAGAACTGCGTGCCGCAGGCATTCTCAAACAGGGTGGCCACACCACTGCTGGTGTACACCTCGAATGTGGTGCCGTTCATCGGGCCCGACCACGATCCTGCCGGCAGCGTGCCATCGAACCAGACAATGCCATCCACCGTTACGGTGAGATAGATTTCGGCCTCAGCATAAATGTTGATCTGGGCCAGGTATGGACCGCCTTCGGGCTGATCCTCCGGCGAGGTTGTTGCCCCACTATCGCTGCTGGCGGCATCCGTAGAGTCGGCAGTATTCGCAGTATCTGCGGCAGCATCGCCAGTCGTCGGGGTTACATTGGCGCTGGAAGATGTTGATGTGGAACTGCTGTTCTGCGGCGGCGCAGAGGATTCATCACCCACTGTCTCGCCAAGATAGAGGTAGTACACCACAGTCGGCTGGCTGCCGGTATTGGAAATGACAGTTGGTTGGCGCAAAACCTGGCCCTGCCCCTGGCTTCCCTCGAGGCCCAGCAGGCTGAGCTGGCCACCATGATCCACCTGCACTTCGCCGGCACCTGGCATCACCATGCCGGCACCACTATTGGTGGGCAGGTCTGCGGTTTCGCCAGGATTCAACACATAGCGAACCAGGCGGAAATCGTAGGTGCCGTTCCGCACCGATGTCAGCGACGGGCTTTCGTAGAATGCATCCGCGGCAACTTCGTCGGGATCGACGAGTGAGTACTTCCAGATCAGCGAGCCGTCGTCTTCGGCCATGATCGTGTAGCTGTCATCAGCAGTAATAAAGAATGCTTCGCCCGGCGTGAGCAAGGCGCGCTTGCCGGTTGCATCGTTGCGGATAATCGATTGCCCTTCACGCTGGACGACAATCGAGGGCTGGGAAACGGAGGAGTCGGCGTCGGCAATCACTGCCACCTTGACTTCCTGTACCTGCCAAACCAGGTCATCGCCATCGTAAAACGAGAGACCGTGTGCGAGCGTGGCCGGTGCCCCCGGCGTGGTGGCCTGGTCTACTCGCTGCGCGGCAGAAGTGCTGGTGGTAGTTTGGCTGGCAGCTTCGGGTGTACCGCTGGCTGCTGGTTCCGTAGCAGCTTCCGTTGCGGCCTGGGTGGCTTCCGGCGTGGTGTCCTGCGGCAGCGTAGGATCAACCAGTTGGGCGGGATCCTGTGTTGGCTGCGCATCTTGCGCCAGGGCCGAACCACTGAACGATCCGGCGAGTAACATGACGCAGGCGGCAATTGCCAACAGTAGTCGCCATGGGCCTTGCTTTCGACTCATCATAGTGTTCTCCAGCGTATCGAGCTTTATCTCATTCGTTAACGCGTGTTGGGCGTTCATCGGATGGCGCATCATTCTCACGCACCCGTCGACAGCATACCACCCAAACATGCACGATCTGCACGTACAGAGTTTACACTGAGGGCGATGATTTCCGCCACGGATGTGGTCATGAGGTACCTCTCAATGCGCGCAATGCTTCCTCTTGCCACCAAAGATCATGTCACCATCCCTCGCGCTGTGCTGATCGCGATCGCGGCGCTGCTGGTGATGGCCACCGGCTGGGCGGTGATTAATCAGGCGAGGGTGTCCTCACTCCAGGCGGATGTGGAGCAATTAAGGCAGGATATCGCCCTGCTGCGCCAGAATGCCACCGCCACCGCTTACACCTTTGAGCCCACCGACATTGCGCCGCCGAATTTGCGCGGATCAGTCTATATCGCTACCAGTGGATCAGGTGTGGTGACCCTCAGCAACCTGCCGCCGACAGGCGATGATCATTCGTTCCAGGTATGGCTACTGGATAAGGATGGTACCGGCAGCCCGGCTGGCAAGGTCTTTCTCACCCCGACGGGTGAGGGATTTGCCCTGATCCCGGCCGATTCCAGCGGCTATACGCAGATCGCCATTTCGTTGGAACCCGATGGGGCCAGCAGCACGCCAGGCAGCTACCTGCTGGTGGTCGACGTCAACCCGGCCCGTGGTGACCAATCCTTGCCGGTACAGGAACGGTTACTGTGTCAAAATCATTCCGAGTGATTCCGGGCGCGCACCCGCACGCGCCATACCTATTTGCCCTTTAAGGAAGAACGCTGGCCACACCGTCCACATCCCACCATCGCGCCAGGTTTCCTGGCCCCATCACCGTCACCGATGTGGTGTGGCTCGTCGTGGCGCTGGTGCTGGGCGTCGCGGCGCGGGTGTTCTTTTTTGAACTACCGATGATCCACGATGAAGGTGGCTATGCCCTCGCCGCGCGCGGCTGGTTTGAGGGCACGGGCAGGTTGTACGACGATCTCTGGATCAGTCGGCCACAGGGTATTTTTGCCATCTACGGACTCACCATGAAAACCATGGGCTACGGCGTGGCGGCGTTCCGCGCGATGGCGTGGATATTCGGCACGCTTACGGTTGTGGCCATCTGGCTGTTCGCCCGCCGCTGGACTTCTCCCCGCTCTGCCCTCCTGGCCGTGTTTGTAGGCACCTTGCTGCTGGGGGCGCCCAACCTGGAGGGGTACACCGCCAATGCCGAGGTTTTCGCCGGCATGCCGGCCGCGTTCGCCGCGTTCTGGTTGCTTCGGCAGGCGCAAACCGGCTGGACCCGCAGGGGTCTGATTGGTATTGGCCTGCTGATCGGCGTTTCCACGCTCCTCAAGCCCTCGGGTGTCACCTTGTGGCCAGCGGTGCTGCTCTTTTTCATGCTCACATCCAACGATTCGCTGCGAGAACGGGCGAAACGTGGCGGTTGGGTAACGGTGGGCTTACTCACGGCCGCCGCCCTCACCTTTGCCCACGGGATAACGCTGGGCTTCAGCGATTTCTTCTACGCCACCATCCTTTATCGATTCCAGCAGCAGAGCGCCCTTAGCGTCGGATTAATGCACAACCTGCGCGCGCTGGGCTGGATGTTCATTAACGCGGCCGAATTCTTCCTGCTCATCGGACTGGTTTGGATTTTCCGCCTGCGCTTGCCGCTGATTCCGGTGCTGGAGCAGCCCACCAAAACCGACAGTCCACTATGGTGGTTGCCGGAATGGCTACGCAAGCTGCGCTCAAATGATCCTGGTGGGCTCATCCTGGTGTTGTGGCTGACCGCCGCCGCGGTGGGCGTGTTCATGGGCGGCGACTACTGGACCCACTACCTCATCCTGCTGGTACCACCGGTGGCCCTGTGGCTGGCGCGGGCGATTGATGGCATTCGCCACGCCCTTTCGGGCTGGCGGCAATACCTGGCGCTGCTGATGTTCGCCTTGCTGCTCATCCTGCCCTATGGCGTTGCCATGGATGGAACCGATGGCATCTATCAGCGACTCTACCGCCACCCCGGTTATCCGGCCCAGAACCAGGTAGCGCGCTACATCCGCGAGCGCACCTCGCCCGAGCAGACCATTTACGTTGCCTTCGACCAGGCTTCCCTCTACTACCTGGCCGATCGCAAGCCCGCCTATCGCCATTTATACGATCAGGAATTACGGGCGTTGCCAAACTCGTACGCCGATATCATCGCCATCCTGAGTAGCGATGATCGCCCGGTATATATCGTGAGCACGCTTCACCCGGGACCGTTCCCGGATGACAGTCGGGCGTTCTGGCGCGAAGTCAGCAGGTTTTACGATTTGGAGATCATGATCGATGGCGTGCCGATTTACCGGGTAAAGCCGGGTTTGCGGCATTCCGGGGACGAGCCTACAGGCGCCAGGCCGGTTCTTCCTCATCCGGTTCGCCATCTTCACTCCGCAATGTATGACTTTCGTCTACCGCACCCGGCGTTTCCATCTGCTCGTGCATGATGTACGCAGCACGCCCGATCACATGGGATGACAGCGGCGTGGTGAGGATCGCCAGCACGGCGATAAGCGCCAGGCGCTTGTTCATTGCGGGTGTGGCAACCACACTGGCAGACACACACAGCAACACCACACCAAGGAAGACAGATTTACTGGCACCGTGGAGTTTGGTGTACACATCGGGCATCCGAACGATGCCAACAATCCCCAGCGTCATCACCGCGCAGGAAACCAGCACCATAATATCGAACAGCACTTCGCGGGCAGGCATAGGCTAGAACAACCGCCTTTCCCCGTGATACCGGGCGGCGGCCAACACGGATATGAACGAGAGCAGGGCCAACACCAGGGCAGCATCGAGGTAAAAACTGGTGTGGGTGGTGCTCGAATACACCACCAGCAACGCCACCAGCACCAGCGTCATGGTATCCAGCGACAACACGCGCACGAGGCCGGACTTGGCCCGTGCCACCATCACCACACAGATGCAGAAGAGCACAACCAGCCAAATCGTGGCAATGTAAAACACCAGGTCACTCATTGTCGTCCTCCGGTGGTGTCCTCAAATCGGGCTCATCAACATAGGGTTTTTGCGGCACATACTCCCACAGGCTCAGGTAGCGAGCGGCATCACGACGAATCAGTTCCGGATCCGATGCGTCGAGCACGTGGATGAGCATCACCTGCGCGTCCCAATCCACATCCACAAGGAACGATCCGGGCGAAAGGGTAATGAAGAACCCGATCGGCCCGACGGCATATGGCGAATATCCCTCGTACGATACCTTCACAATGCCTGGTCGGCGCAGCGGATTAACGCCTAACGTGACCATGGTCACCTGCCAGGTACCTCGCAGGATGTCAATTAACAGGTAGTAGAAAAGTACAGGCGCATAGGTCAACACATGCAGCGCCTGTCCGGCGGGTGGCAGGGGATTGGGCACGATCTGGCGACGAAACACCAACATCATCGGCAAAACGATGGCCGCGCCCAGCACGATAGTCTGCCAAGCAAAATCACCGATGACAAGGCAGAACACCGTGACCGATGCCGCGAAGATGCCGAGGAGCAGGATCATGGCGTGAATCCCTTCGGCACGGATTCGGCAGCCACCTGGATCAGGTTAAGCATTGGTTCCGGATAGATACCGATGCCTACCAACGAGAGCGCCAGCACCAGCGATACGGCCTGTACCCCCCAGCCATCGATCACGTCTTCCTCCAATTCAGGAGTAGCAATGCGACGTCGGTACATCTGGAACATATAGACAATTGAGAGCAGGCTGCCGATAAAGATCAGCGCGACCAGCACGAGGCTTTCGTTCTGGACCGCGAGATCGAACATCACGAATTTGCCGAAGAAACCACCGACGGGTGGAATGCCGGCAACCGAGAATGCACCGATCGCCAATGCGGTAGTGGCCACCCAACCTCGCAGGGAAATGCTCAGGAAGAGCACGGCCTTATTGATGCTGTTCAGCACAGAGTACAGAATCACCGCCGCGAGTCCGGCGGGGCCGGCGAAGGCAAGCGCGATCATGATGTAGCCGACCTGGCCAATGGCGCTGTAGGCCAACACCTCGGCCGGGGCGTGCCGGGAAAGCGCCTGCACACCGCCATAGACGATGCTGGCGCTCCCCAAAACGATCAGCACCATCGAGGCCGCTTCAAGCTCGCGCGGGAAGATATCGATACCAAACCGGATCAGGCCATAGGTGCCGATATTTGCCAGTGCTCCACTCAGCATTGCGGCTACTGCCGGACGCGTGCCGGTGTAGACCGTGGGCAACCAGAAGTGGAACGGGAACAGCCCCAGTTTCACGCAGAACGCCACGAAAATGATGGTGGCGGTGAGGATTGCCGGGTTTTCCTGCACCAGCGGCATTTGCTCGCGAATCCGCACCATATCGAGGAAGCCGGTGGTGTGATAAATACCGGCGATACCGATGAGGAACAGCACCGATCCCAGCAGGTTCACGGTAATAAACACAAAGGCGGCGCGGAACTGGCGCGGTGTTTCGCCATAATTTACGAGGATGTACGAGGCCATCATCGAAATCTCGAAGAAGACGTAAAAGTTGAATGCGTCACCCGTAAAGGTGAGTCCGGTAAGCCCGACTGCGAGGAACAGCACCAGTGACGGGAAGATACGCGCACCAACATCGGAGACCACTTCGTAAATCAGCGATCCTAACAACACAACCTGGCAGAGCACCGCGAAAATGATTCCCACCATGTCCACGCGCAGGGTGATGCCAACACCCTGGTCCCAACCGCCTACTGCCATCTCCCGGGTGCCGTGATGGTACACATCCCATCCGAGCCAGGTAGTGGCGATGATGGCCGCCAGCAGGATCACTGCGGCTAACCAGCCGTTTCGCCGCCGGGTGCCGTCGAGCAGGGCTGAACCAAGGGCGCCAAACATGAGAATGCCGAGCGGGAGGGCGATCATGCCAGCACCCCAACCTTCGCGTCGTCCGGCATTTCCTCTATGTCCTCTTCGATATCCTGTTCGACAAGATCTCCCGATTCGGGCTCATCGCGCTCGCTCTGCTCTTCTTCAGCGGCGGAGAGTTCAGTGAGATCCATGGAATAGTGGGATGTGTAGACGCGATACACGATCACCAGCGCCATCGCGGCGGTGGCGAAGCTGATCACAATCGCGGTGAGCACCAGCGCCTGCACCAGGGGATCGGCCATTTCATCGCCATTACCCGGCAGTACCGCCGCCCTACCCCGGCGCAGCGCCGATGCCATGATAAAGAGATTGGCGGCATTGCCGATCATAATCATGCCGGCTATGAGGCGAATGAGATCGCGCCGCAGCATCAGGAACGCGCCCACCGCGAACAGGGCCGCAATCGCGAGCGAGAAGACGAGGGTCATACCGCATCCCCTCCCCGCGAACCGGCCCGCTGACGTGCGCGGCGAATGAGTCGCTGATGCCGCACCTCTGCGCGAGAAACGGCCATCATGGCACCAACGCAAAAGCCGTATACGACCAGGAAAACGGCTACATCGAACAGCACCGGCGTAATGAACTCCAATGGGCCGAAATGTTCTGCGTGTTCATTCATGCGGGGGAAATGCGTAAGGATGGGATACCCGAACAGCACCGGCACAAAGGCCAGGGCATACGCCAGGCCAAGCCCGATGAAGCCCAACAGGGGCGCCAACCGGGCGACCGCGATCCGCTCCAGTTCCTCAGCCCCAAACGCGAGCCCCTGGACAATGACCACCAGGGCCGCGATCACACCCGCCGAGAACCCATCGCCGATATCGGCATAGCCCTTCAGCATGATGGCGATGGCGATAATGAATCCGGGCACGAGCAGCACCCGTGCGCCCATCTGCAACATGCCACCGGTGAGTTGGAGTGAATCTCTCGTTGGCATTAGCGCAACCGTCCACTTCTCAGCAAGCTGATAATGCCAATGAGGGTGATGGTGATAACCGTGATCTCCCCCATCGTATCGAATCCACGGAAGTCGGCGAGGATGACAGTGACGATATTCTTGCCGTGAACGGCGGGGGTAAGCACGGTTTGCGAATCGATGATCTCGGTGTTCCATGAGGTTCGACTCAATGCTCCCCAGCTGACAAAAAACACCAGCAGCCCGGCCACTGTCGCGATCACCGCATCACGCGAGATCGACCGGCGGTCGCTATCAGCTTCTGTTTCAAACCGCAGGATGGTGCGCGGCATCAGTACCATCATGCCGATGAGGAACATGGAGAGAATGGTCTCCACCACGATTGCTACCAGTGTGACATTTGGCGCGCTCATGAAGGCATATACGCCGGCGAGGCTGTAGCCAACGCTGGAGAGCCCAATCGCGAGTCGGAGATGATCGCGGAGCGTCATCACCACCAGGCCGCTTACCACGGCAGCGATGAGCATGATGACGAGGGTGAAATCGGATTGCTGAATGGGACCAATCTCGAAGGAATTGGCGTTGGGGGTCACCAACACCGCCAGACCCACCAAAATTCCGGCAGGCAGGAGGATGCTGGCCACGCGACTGCGGAGATCGCGCACCTCGAACGAGTGGATGCTATCGGAGAGGTGGTTGAGCCCGTTCAATCCGCGGTAGTACCAATGGGCCGGACCCAATTGTTCACCAAGATGGGCGATACCTAACGCCACCCGCCACCAGCGCCGACGGGTCCAGTAAATGCCGAAGCCGAAGACCCAGGTAGAGATGGCCATCAGGTTTTCCACGATTGGCGCAATCACATATTCGACATGCAATTTCTGGGGGGAGTTGGTGCTGACACTGGCGGCCGCTTCAGCAATATGGGTGAATGGTGCCGGCCAGATACCGCCAAGCACGGTAAGCAGCCCAAGTACTACCACCGGCCACACCAGCCAGGTTGAGATCGGCTGGGACGGGGAAATCTCGCGTCCAAGGAATATATGCGTCCAGAACCGGAAGATGTAGGCAAAGGTGAGCGCGGCACCGGCTACGGCCATCACCATGTATGGCGCGCCAAGCTGTGCTGCCCTGGCAAAAAACAGTTCGTCCTTAAAGAACCCGATTGTGAGCGGCAACGCCACCAGTCCGGCGGCGGCCATGCCGCTCCCGAGCGCGAGCATTGGCATGGTTTGGCGCAGGCCACCGATATCTGCCAGCGTTTTCTTGCCAGTGGCTTCCGTCACCGCGCCGGCGGTAAGGAACAATGCGCTCTTGACGATGGCGTGCGCCAACACGTAGAACGATGCGCCCTTGATGCCATAATCCCCGCCCATGCCGAACATGAACACGACGTAGCCGTATTGGCTGATGGTGGAATACGCGAGCACCTGCTTGAGCACGTTGCGGGTGAGCGCCAGAATGCCCCCCACGAGCATCGAGGCGAAGCCGATGACGAGGAAAACATCGAGCAGCCAGTCAACCTGCTGCATGAGTGGATAGAATCGCCCGATCAGGAAGACCCCGGCGGCCACCATCGCCGCCGAGTGCAGGTAGGCCGAGACGGGTGTTGGAGCAGCCATGGCACGAGGGAGCCAGAAATGCAGCGGAACCTGGGCGCTTTTGGCCAGCGCGCCAATCGCGATCAGCAGCAACGCCCATGGAGCCGAATCCTGTATACCGCCCTGCTCGATAATCGCCGGCAGGCTCCATGTGCCGTAGTCATGGTGGAGCAGCATTGCCCCGACCAGCACCAGCACGGCAGTGACACCGGTTACCACCAGCGCCATCATCGCCGAACTGCGGCTATCCTCCTCGTGCTGATCGAACCCGATCAGGAAGAAGGATGCAATGGCCGTGAGATCCCAGAAGACGAAGATCAGGATCAGGTCCTGTGCCATCACGAGGCCAACCATGGCCGCCATAAAGAGCAGCAGGAAGAAGAAGAAACGGATGTGGTCGGATGCGGGGCGATCACCGTGGTGCAGGTGTAGCTCCATATAGCGGGAGGCATACGCCACCACCAGGAAACCGATGCCAATCGCCAGCAACGCATACAGGCGGGCCAGGCCATCGAGTCTGAGTTCGAAATGGAGACCGTACACCTCGGCCCAGGTCCACCTGATGGCGGCGTCGGGTTGCCAGAACGACCAGCCCACCACCACGGCAGCAAGGGCAGTGGCGAGTACCGCCACATGCGGCACCAGGCGGGCATTAATCGTGCCGGCAACCAGGACCAATAGCGGGGCGGCGAAAGATATCACCAGAAGCATCATGGCTGCGTTCATTGAGGCCATGCTCCTGGCATTCGGCACCCTTTCCGGTGGGGAATACATAACAGACGGGTCGAGATAGGGAGAGCCGCGAAAAAAGGTAACCAGGATTCCGAAACGATCGGATTCGTCATCTATTGGGCCACCATGGGCAATCTCCGCTTCAATCCTAAACGAAACTGCCCCCACCGTGCAGCGCGTACACTTCAGCAATAAGCACTAACGATGCAGCAAAGGATCAGTCATGCCTGCGCGCACTCCCGGATTTGTCAGCCTCAACGATCGCCAGGTGAAGGTGCAGCAATGGAAGCAGCACGATGATCGGGTGCTGCTCACGACACTGGTTCATGGCGATGCTGCCGGTATCGACTTACTGGATCACCTGCGCGCCAGTTCACTTCTGCTCGTTTGGGATGGCAACCCCCCGGTGCCAGTACGGCCGGAAATTGCCAATCATCGCGTGGCCGGGAGCGGTCCCACCACCGTGCATCGCATCGAGGTCACGCTCTGGTTCATGAAGTCGGGGAACGAGCCCCGATCTGCAGAACCCATGCTTTCCACCGGGGACAAGCTCGATCGGATCCTGCACGAGTTGCAACTCCTGCGGGCGGAAGTTGCCGAATTGCGTGCACAGCGCCGGCCTGCTGCCGCTTCTGCTACTCCGCTGGCGGCCGGCCAGACACTGCTGGATTTCGATATCGATATCGACGAAGGCAGTTAAGCAAACACACCCCTGACCTTGCGGTCAGGGGTGTGTTGATCAGGCGAATTTACTCGCCGTAATTGCGCTCAATGGCGGGCTCGTCGGACAGGGTGTCCTCCACCGAATCCACGGCGGCGTCCACGGTGACGACAAGCTCATCTTCAGCATCGCCGGCTTCGCCGGCGACCTTACTCTTCAGGTCACCAACCGTGCCGGCAACCATTTCCCGGGTATCTTGGCCGGTCTTTGGCGCGAACAGCAGCGCTATGATGGCGCCCAACACGACGCCGAGCAGCAGGCCACCGACAAAGCCGCCCTCGTTGTGCTCCGGTTGCGTGGTCACACGCACCTTCGGCAGCTGCTCAAGCTGGTGGCGAGCCGATTCAACGCCCTTGGAGAAATCGATCTTCTTCAGCTTCTTGGCATCGACCCTGCTGAAGTCGATCGAGTTGATCATGCCTTCAAGATCGAGTTCATCCGCATATCGTTTCGCTTGCTTCCGGATATCATCCACGTTGTATTTCATAGTTGTTCCTCCTATTTCTTGCTGGTATCGGTTTTAAATGTCGGCGGTGTCGGCACCTTTGTGGTCTTGCCCGTCACAAATCGGCTCATGGCGCGCACCTTGGCCATCTGGCCAGCGGCGGTGACGATTGGCCTCACAGCCTCTTCCGTCACAAAGCTGGTGGTGTTCTGAACGCGGTTCGCGGTGCCCTTGAATTCCTTCAAGATTGCCAGGCCCTCATCCAGCATTGGCATAACCTGATCCTTCACCTTCATTACCAGGAAAATCAGGGCGGCAGTGATAGCTGCCAACAAGATTACGGTAATGAGCATGAGGAGTTGACTGAAGATAATCGCAATATCGCGCAGCTTCTCAAGCGCACTCTGGTGATCGCCACCCAGCATGTAGAGGCCCACGATAATGCCAACCAGCACCAGCGTGGCGACGATACCGCCTACGATCCCTATCTTTTTCGCCGTCCAATTTCCCAAGTTCGTTCTCCCACTCCAGGCGCGCTCGCGCTATTAGCGTTGGTGATACACACGTGTTTCCCACGGCCGCAACACAATTTCAGCCGTTGGTTCAGCCGGCGGGTAGTTGCCAATCACAACCGGCTGCTCGCTCCAGGTGACCGCATTTTCCAGTGGGACATTCACGGCCTCTTCACTGAAGTTCGCCAGCACCAGCAATTGTTCGCCCTCGTGCGTGCGCGTGTAGGCGAAGATTCGTTCGTCCTCTGGCAGCAGCAACTCAAATTCGCCATGAATCACAATCGGCAGTTCATGTCGGAGTTGAATAAGCCTGCGGTAATAATGGAACACCGAATCGGTATCCGCCACAGCTTGTTTGGCATTAACCGTGCCAGCGTTCGGGTTTACCGGCAGCCACGGGGTACCGGTGGTGAAGCCGGCGTGGGTCGAATCGTCCCATTGCACCGGAGTGCGCGCATTATCTCGGCTGCCAATGGCCAGGTTCTTCAGTAACTCGGCCTCATCGTATTCGGGCAACTGGGCGGCAGTCGCCGCGTAGTTGCGAGCTTCGATGTCGTTGAAATCGGCCAGGCTGCCAAAGGGGTAGTTGGTCATGCCAATTTCCTCACCCTGATAGACATAGGGTGTCCCCTGCAGCATATGCAATACCGTGCCCAGAAGTTTGGCCGATTCCACCCGATACTCGGCATCGTTGCCGAATCTGCTCACCGTGCGTGGCTGATCGTGGTTGTTCCAGTACAGGCTGTTCCAGCCTTCGCCGAACAGTTCGGTTTGCCAGTGTGCGAGCACTGCCTTCAGCGCCCGCAAGTCGAACCCGGTGTAGTGGTAGCGATCCATGCCATGATCGACTGACATATGATCAAACTGAAACACCATGTCCACTTCGTGTTCATCGGGGTTGGTGTAGCGGCGGGCCTCTTCGGTGGTGGCACCGGGCATTTCACCCACCGTAATCATGCCGTCACGGCCGGCAAATACCTGTTGGTGCATTTCCTTGAGGTATTCATGGATACGGGGGCCGTTCATCACGAACTGGAAGCCGGAGCCAAATCCGTCCGGCCCAACCATATCCGCGTCACGCAAAGGCAATACCTTCGAAATGAGATTGATGACATCCATGCGGAAGCCATCGACGCCGCGATCGAGCCACCAATTCATCATCTCATAGACTGCGGTGCGAACTTCGGGGTTCTCCCAATTCAGGTCCGGTTGCTTCTTGCTGAACAGGTGCAGGTAGTATTCGCCGGTTGTTTCATCCAGCTGCCACACCGAGCCGCTAAAGAAACTGCGCCAGTTGGTTGGCTCGGCACCCGGCTGTCCCGGTTCCATGCCATCCCTGGCTGGTCGCCACCAGTACCAGTCGCGCTTGGGGTTATCGAGGCTGCTCCTGCTTTCGATGAACCATGGATGCTCATCGGAGGAGTGGTTCACCACCAGGTCCATCACGATTTTGATACCGCGCTGATGGGCCTTCGCGATCAAATCGTCCACATCGGCAAGGGTGCCGAACATCGGATCGATATCCTGGTAGTCACTGATGTCGTAGCCGTTATCGTCCTGAGGGCTGGTGAAAATCGGCGAAAGCCAGAGGACGTCGATTCCCAGTTCGGCGAGGTAATCGAGCTTGCTGATGATCCCCCGCACGTCGCCAATGCCATCGCCATTGGAATCGGCAAAGCTGCGCGGGTACACCTGGTACACCACCGCGCTCTTCCACCAGGCATCGCCTTCCTGCAGGGATGAATGTCGCTGGTCGGGGGAAATGGTCATTGCTCACGCCTCACCTTCAAGGTCTGCCGAACATGCCGGCACGGCGCGATTTCAGACCTGTGCGTTGCGCCGTTCAACGGCCTTAATTGTACCGCCTCCCAGCACCTGATTCCCGGCGTAGAACACCACTGCCTGCCCAGGTGACGCAATTGGTCCGCGATTGGCGGCAAAGGTGATGGTCGCCTCACCATTACTCTCGGCAGCCGGCTCCACAATGGCAGCGTGTGGCGTGCCTCGGTAGCGCACGGCTACGTCGCATGCGATCGATCCGGTTGGCCAGGCATCGACATTGAAGCTGACGTCCGTTGCCTGCAGCACGCGGGCCTCGGCATCTTCGCGACCACCCACGATGAGTTGGTTCGCCTCGGTATCGAGCTGCAACACGAAGTACGGTTTGGGCGCCTGGATGCCGATACCACGGCGCTGGCCCACGGTGTGATGCACCAGGCCCTTGTGGTTCCCGATCACTTCGCCTTCACGGGTGACAATCT
>DJVD01000246.1 GCA_002440805.1 Chloroflexi bacterium UBA6265 | reverse complement strand
GTGTGAGAAAAGTGGTTGCCATCAACTGTCGCATTGCCATTCCTCCAGTGTCTATTCCGATGTTATTGACTGCCTAACTACCATATCATGCTCCTGTGCCCACCCCGAACGATACTTCGTTGTTGCCATTCAGGATCGGCATATGACCGCCCTTCGTGCTACGATATCGCGGTAACGTCCGCTGTTTGTGCGCTAGTTGAAAGTCGCCGCTGTGTCGCCAGGTCGCCGAAATTCGTCTGTTACTGTCGCCTCAACTGGCATGGATACGCTGGGCGAATTGTTTTCGTCTCGCATCCGCGCCAGCGTGCTTGCCTACCTGGTAGCGCGGGAGGAGGCGCGATTCAGCCTCACCGAACTCAGCCGGGCGCTCGATCTCTCGGTCAGCTCCATTCAGCACGAATGCTACAAACTGGAGCGCCTCGGTGTACTCAAGGGTCGACGCGAGGGGGCGAGTCGCCGCTACTGGCTCGATCGCGAACAACCGTTCGTGCCGGTGCTGATGTGGCTGGTGATGACGGTGATCGGCCAGCCGCAGGTGCTCGGCTACGCGCTGCACGGTATCGATGGCCTGGAAGGGGCATTGCTCACCATGGATGGCGAAAGCCCGACGCTGACACTGATTGGCGATCTCGGCCTCGATGAGTTGGCTATCGTGCAGGATCGTGTTTCCAAGATCCTTGATGTGCCCGAATCGGCGCTGAACGTGGCGTTTTACGATCCGGCAACGTGGCAAAGTTACGTCGCCCAGCAGCACCCCACTATTTCCGCACTTCGCTCGGCCCGGCCGGAAATCCTGGCCGGGGCCAATGACATGCTCAAGGGAATTTTCTAGATGCTCCAACCACCAACATTGCTTATCGGTCAGTCTGGCGGTGCCACCGCAGTAATCAATGCCAGCCTTGCTGGCAGTATCCAGCAGGCACAGCAGGGACGTCGCTGGCGGCGGATCCTCGGCCTCTCGCACGGCATCGAGGGCCTGTTCAAGCACCGCTACATAGATCTGACGACTGTCGATGCCACCCTGCTCAACCGTGTAGCCCATACACCTTCGGCAGCGCTCGGCACCGGTCGGTTCAAGCTGAAGGACGATGATCTCGCCCGCGCCGTGCTCACCATGCAAACGCTGGGCGTGACCGGCTTCGCGTACATCGGCGGGAATGATTCGGCCGATACCGCCCATCGCATCGGCAAATTTGCCCGCAATATCGGCTACGACCTGCAGGTGATGAGCATCCCCAAGACCATCGATAACGACCTGCCGGATACGGATTTCTGCCCCGGCTACCCCAGCCTGGCCCGCTATTTGGGCAATGCCATGCGCGATGCCACATACGATACCATTGCCTCGCCGCAGATCTATCCAGTGAAATTCATGGAAGTGATGGGCCGAGATGCCGGCTGGGTGGCCGCCAGTTGCACCGCCGCCTTTGGCGACAATGAGCAGGACCTGCTACCGATGTTGCTCCTGCCCGAGCGCGCACCAGCATCGAGTGATGAGGTGCTGGAGGCCATCCAGCAACAGATCGACGACCGCGGTTTCTCGATGGTCGTGCTTCCGGAAACCATGCGTACCTCCGAAGGCCGTCATTTCGGCGGCGATGAGCCGGAATATGTCGATTCCTTTGGCCATCCGTATTTCCCCAGCACCGGTGCCGCCATGACCCGCCTGGTGCAACAGCAACTCGGCGTTCGCGCCCGGTATGACAAGCCCGGTACCTCGGCACGCATGTCCATCGCACTGGCGTCGCCAGTGGATTTGGAATGGGCGGGTCGTCTTGGGGCAGCCGCCGTCGAAGCGATGGAAAACGACATCACCGGCAAGATGACAGCCTTGCGCCGCACCAGTAATGACCCCTTGTCCTTCGACATCGAACTTGTGCCGCAAACCCACGTCGCCAATCGCGTCCGCCATCTGGATGACGCCTTCATTGGTGCCGATGGCCGGTCGGTAACACCGGCATTCCATGATTACCTGCAGCCGCTCCTGGGCGATGATCCCTTCCCGGAATACGCCCGTTTCGATGAGCCGGTGCATGTGGAGGGCTCGGAAATACCGTCGCTCTCGCGTATCCGCGAAAGCACCATGCTCAACGATCCCAATCGCGGCAGCCTGCTCGATGAAGACCTCGAGATCGGTGTTGATGTTAACGATGGCGTGGATGGTACCGGCGTTGATGCGCGGGGCCATGTCTTTGCGATCCGCATTGGCCAGGATGTTATCGGCAAGTGCGGTAACAAGATCGGCGAAGTCGTTGATGTCCTTGATGATTACGTGGTCGTGGAAAAGGGATTCTTTAATCCCGAGGATATTTACGTTCCCAAGGACGAAATCATCTCGTTTGATCAGTACCATCTCAAGTTGCGCCTCAGTCGCGATGAATCCGATCATGCAGGTTGGGAAACCGAGCCAGCCGATGTGCGGACAGATACGGGCAGTACGCGCGGATAGGCTGCATGCTTCGCCGGTTGGTCTGTTAAACTGCTGATATACGATTCTTCCGTTTGCATACCCTTCTGGCGAAGGAGAGACGATCATGCGAAACCTGCTGGGGCGCCTGCATGCGCGATCCGATGATCAGCGCGCACGCATCGCCTCGCTCTGGCGGGTCTCGGTGTTCGGCCCCGATTCGCACCAGCACATCGGTCGCATTTATCAGGTGATGACCGATATCAGGGCCGTGCGATCCGTTTGGCTGCGTCTCAACAATACGCAACGCGCCATTCTGCACGCCCTGGTGCCGGAAGGGGCCAAATCGCTCACTATCGCCGAACTGGCCGCCGCTATCGGTATCGATGAAGATACGACCCATATCGCTGCGGCCGAACTCTTCCACTGGGCTATCCTGGCCCGCGAAGGCGATATGCAGGAATTGCCCCTTGGCGAGCAGCCGCGCGTGTTCGTGCCTGGCGAACTCGCCGGGCTATTTCGCCGGGTGGAGGAAGAAATCGCCGCGGGCGATATCAGCAGCTACCCACTGCGCCGCCAGCTCGATTTACGTGACGATTTCGAGATCGAAACCACCGCAACCAAATGGGGCATCCGTGTCCGCCCGGGAATCTCGCGTCGGCAGGACCTGATCGCGGAGATTCTCGATGCCGTTACCAAGCCGGAACGCATGGACGCTGTCATCGGCCACCTCAAGCAACCGGCATCGGCGATTTGGCAGGTGATGTGCAAGAGCGGCGAAAGCGGGCCGCAGCCCTTTGACGAGATTGTCGAAGAGGCGGGCCTGACGATTGCGGACGCCCCGTTGGGTCTCACGGTGGAACACACGAATCGCTTGCGCGGCGCGCTGGAGGCACTGGAATCCTCGCTGTTGGTGAACCACACCTGGCTCGAGGATGGATCGCAGGCGCTGTTCATTCCGGAAGAATTGCTCAACCCGCAATCCGTGCCGGTGAAAATACCCCTCTCACCGATCGAAACCCTGCCAGATGGCAGCGTGCCGCCGGTGGAGCCGGTACATCCGTTTGCGCTCGCCTGGGACTTGATGACCATCGTGCGGGAAATTGCCGCCAAGGGTCCGCCCGTGTGGATTCCCGGGCAGGAACTCCCCACGCACTGGTTGCGCATGCTCAATAGCCGTTTGTGGTTTCATGGCGATAGCGTGCCACCCGATGGATACGCGGCCACGTTGTTGCATCTCGGACTTGCCGTGGGCGCGCTGGACCACGCTCCACGTACCCCGGGCATGGAGAAGGCCGCCATCAAGCCGATCCTTGGTCGCAATGCCCGCTGGTGGCGCGGATTGAGCTTTGTCGAACAAACCGAGCGCCTGCGCCAGCAGTGGTTGGCCACCGAAACCTGGATTGAGGGCCGGGAAACCGGCGAGATCGATATCCGCGCCGCCGATTGGGTGCGGTTCCGCCATCGATTGCTCACTTCTGTTGCCCGCCTCGATCCCGAAGAGTGGGTGATGGTGCGCGATGCCAGCGTTCGCCTCGCCGAGCAGGACCTCAGCATCCTCGGCGATTTCTTCGAGGTGGCCACCGGTCGGCCGGAAACCCGCACCCGACGTGGATCGATTGCCACGGCGATCGAGGTGGAACTGGTCACCGCGTTCTCCTGGTTCGGCTTTGTGGAAACGCAGAGCCTGGGTGAGCAGGGGATCGCCATGCGGGTCACACCGGCTGCGGTGATGGCTGCCCGCGAGATCGATGCCGTCCCTCAGCCGCCTGATCCCACCTCGGGCCCGGTGCTTTCCATTAACCACGAGGGATTCATTACCCTGCGACGACCGGCCCCACTGCATATCTGGAGCCTCACCGCCTTCGCCGAGAATGAGCAACTTACTCCCCAGGCCGTGTATCGGATGCGGTCGCAATCGATCGGTGCCGCCCTGGGTGCCGGTTTTGATTTACAGCAGATCACCCAGTATCTGCAGAACCAGAGCGGGGCACCGCTGCCGGATCCGCTGGAGACCAAGCTGCGCGAATGGACCGCCGGGTACAAGCGCGTCAAGTTGCGCCGGGCGGTATCGCTGGAACTGGATATTCACCTCGGTAAGGACGATCTCATCCGCATCCTCCAGGAGGCCGGGTATACGCTGGTGTCTTCGTCCGAGGACACCGTGATGGTGATGCTGCCCGATGCAGGCGATGATGCCGGCGAAACGGAGCAGCAGCTTACCCGTACCCTGCGCAAGGCTGGGTATGTGGGCCAATGGGTGAAAGCCACCGATCTGTAACCGCAAGAATCGAGAAGCCACGATCTCCGGACATGATGCACCATTGCCGTGCATTCATAACTGGCCGCATGGCCATGCATAAGGAGAACAAGATGCCAAAATTTGAAGGACCCGTTTTCGGCGCCCCCTGCTGGGTCGATTTGACCGTTGGCAATCTGGACGCAGTCAAGCCGTTTTACGCTGCCCTTTTCGGGTGGGAGTTTGCCGATCAGGGCGAACAGTTCGGCCACTACAACATGGTCTCTATTGGAGGAGCCGTTGTTGGCGGCGCCATGCAGTATTCGGCCGAGTACATGGGGCCGGAGGAAATCAACGCCTGGTCGACCTTCTTCGCCACCGAAAATGCCGAGGCTTCACTGCAGGCTGCTTCCGAACACGGCGGCCAGGTGATCACCCCGGCGATGGAGGTTCCCACCCAGGGAACCATGGCATCCGCCACTGACGTAACCGGTGCCAATTACGGCCTTTGGCAGCCGGCAGCCCGCAGGGGA
Source organism: Chloroflexi bacterium UBA6265 (assembly GCA_002440805.1). Lineage (GTDB taxonomy): Bacteria > Chloroflexota > Chloroflexia > Thermomicrobiales > UBA6265 > UBA6265. Next base: position 4,290 of record DJVD01000246.1, on the reverse strand, counting down.
TTCGACAAGTTTGGTGAGCATGGCTTTCCGGGCTGGTTCGAACTCCATACCCGCGATTTCGATGCCGCCGGGACCTACTACAGTGCAGTGTTGCCCGCCGAATTGACGGACATGCCAATGGGCGACGACGCCCGATATGCCACGCTCAACATTAACGGCGAACCTCAGGCGGGTATTTTCGACGTTGCGGCGTCGTTGCCCGAGGGTGTGCCGAATCATTGGTTGGTGTATTTCATCGTGGATGATACGGATGCCGCGATGGAAACCGCCCGGAACCATGGCGGTACCGTGCTTTCCGAAGCAGTGGATTCGCCTCAGGGGCGGTTCGCCAAATTGCAGGATCCCTCTGGCGCAACGTTCTTCGTCATCAGCGGTGCCGAAATGTAAGCTACCAGCCCGGTTGGCGGCGAATTAGCGTCGTCGGCCGGGGAGGATATGGCCAAGCTGCATGAGTATAAGGAAGATGATATCGCTGAAGGCGATCGCAATCAGGATTGCCCGTAATGGCATCTCGACCTGTGTAGCCAGAATCAGCAGCACCAGGGCCACGGCTGCCACTGCGAATGTGATCATCGTTTTGGCAGTGGAGGTTGATTCCGGATCCTGCATGCGTGGGCGCTCCAATCCAACTTAAACAGGGAAGTGGTGGGACGAATCCCACCACTTCTATATACCACGAACGATTTGGCCAGACGATTACTCGTCCGAGCCGCCGTCCTCGTCCTGGGACTCGGACTCGGACTCGGCAGACTCTTCGCCTTCCTCGCCCTCGGCAACTTCGCCTTCTTCTTCCTCGACCGGCTCTTCTTCCTGAACCGCCTCGGCAACGATGGAAGCAATCACGGCATGCTCATCGGTGATGAACGTGACCTTGTCGATTGCCTTCAGGTCGCTAACATGCAGGACATCACCAATGTTGGTGAGGCCGGACACGTCCACCTGGATTTCGCTTGGGAGATCGGACGGCAGTGCTTCAACTTCGATTTCGTTGAGTGCGTGCTGCAGCATACCGCCATTGACATCGGCGGGGTGCAGAAGGCTCACAGCCACATGCTGGCGGAGTGTGACCTTCATATTCGGCGCGAAGAAATCGATGTGCAGGATATCCTGGCGCACCGGATCGCGCTGGACTTCACGAATCAGCACGGGCTGACTGCCTCCGTCCCACTTCACCGTGAAAATGGTGGAGTGGCCGTGGGCCGTGAAGAACTTGTTAAAATCGCGGCTGTTGACCGACACGCTGACCGTGCCATCGACCACCGGACCGTACACAACACCGGGGATAAGACCCTGCCGACGCAGTGTTTTGACCTTTTTGCCGTGAACTTCCCGCGGCTCGGCCATCAGAACCAACTCATTAGCCATGAGTGATCTCCTACTTCCTGAAACGCTTGCGGTTGGGGTTTACCCTGTCAGGCACACCAAAACCACCGCGCCACCATGGCGCGCAACGTGGTTGAGTGTACCATGTCAACCGCTACATTATAGGGATGAGATTGAAGACGAACGACGTCGTTTGCCCGTTCGTTTGGATCGCCTGCATGGTGGGGGAAATGGCCGGGCACCAGCGCGGGTCCTCAATGCCAGGCACCTCCACCAGGTACCAGATCGAGGTGGCGGCTGCACCCACCGTGGTGCTGGCTTCCTCGCCGGCAGCCATCTCCAGCACCGGCAGGCGCGTGCCACCGGCGAGCATGATCGATTCGGTATGAATGGTGGCCCCAGGGTCGGGAAAGAGAAAGAGCCGGTTCCAGCTATCGGTGGGTACCATCACCTCGGCAGCGGCAGGTACCCCCATGCGCCGCGTGATTACGTGTAACGGGTTGCGCCAGCCCATCGCGGAGGGGTGTTCCGGCGCATCCATCGGCCAATAGCCTGGCCCGGGTGGGCAGTTTGGTCCGCACGTGAAACTGTAGCGCGGCATATCCCCATTCACTTCTGGCGTTGTATAGAAGGTACGCAGTTCAAAGTGGAGATGGCTGCGGGGGGCCTCACGCGGCAGCACGGTGCCGATCATCTCACCTCGTTCTACCTGCTGGCCAACCACTACGGGCAGGTCGAAATTGAGGTGGCCGTATTGCGAGTAGAGGTCATCGGCGTGGCGGATTATCACCACCCGGCCCGGATAGTCGTAACCGGCATATACCACTTCGCCATCGGCCACGGCATACACCAGCGCCCCGGCAGAATCGGCTCCAAGCACATACCAGTTCTCGCCGGTATGCCATAAGCCGGGGAAGTATTGGGCGTTTTCACAGGCATAGCCATGCAGTACGTAACAGCCATCGCCGGGGATGCGATCGGGGAGGCCAAAAGGGAACTGGAATTCCCATTCCGGGGCCGCTGGCTGGGCACGGGCGGGAAGCAAAAGCAGGCTCACAGGCAGGCCAGGTAGGGAACGGCGGGAAATCACAGGGGCCTCCTTCCAGGAATTACCGCTTCATAGTAGCAACATTCACGCACGCAAGCCTGCCGACAGGTGCGGGTCGGAGACCGGGTTGGTCAACATGCACAGGCGGCCAGGAAGTGGGTTGTGCGATGGTTGAATCATGTCCAGGTTCGTGCATATTGCTGCGTACGAACTTGACGGAATAGCGCGCAGAGAAATACCATGAAGCAATCTCTAAACGAGGCAACGGCGCCTCACGGGATAGTGAGTTGCGCTGCTACACTCCAGGTCTTCGGAAATCGATCCGGGAGACCCCAGTTACCCATTCACCGAATTGGGTGGTTGTGTTGTATTCGCTGATTCGACCTGTAAGCGCTCCTCCGGGTGGGGACGGAGCTGCCAACGTATGGAGGAGCCTCCTGTGGGCCGATATCTAATTCGCCGAGGCATTATCTCGGTCATCACCTTGTTGGCCATCAGTGCCATCATTTACTCGATTCTGTTCCTGGCGCCTGGTGATCCTTTGGGTGAACTTGCGGCCAATCCAAACGTATCCCCCGAAGTGCGGCAGCGCATTCGCGAGAGCTACGGTTTGGACGATCCGCTGTATATCCAGTACTTCAAATGGGCCAAGTCGTATTTCATTGATCTCGATTGGGGCACCAGCTTTGTCAGCCGTGTGCCAGTGATGGAGTACATCCTGCCGAGGGTGTGGACATCGCTGCAGATATCGGGGGTCGCCTTCATTGTCGGACTGTTTATTGCGGTGCCGATCGGCGTTATCTCGGCCATCAAGCAGTACAGCTGGTTCGACAACATTTCCACCACCTTCGCCTTCATCGGCTTCTCGGTGCCGACCTTCTTCTCCGGCCTGCTGCTCATCCTGCTCTTCAGCGTCAAGTTGGGATGGTTACCGTTTATCTACAACTCCAATCCGGCAACATGGCAGATTGCGGTGAAACAGAGCATCATGCCCATCACCGTGTTGGCGTTGTTTACATCTGCGCAACTCACGCGCTACGTGCGCTCATCCATGNNTGCTGGAAACCATCAACCAGGATTACGTGCGAACAGCGCGCTCCAAGGGTTTGAAGGAATCGGTGGTGGTTACCGCGCACGCCATGCGTAACGCCATGATCCCGGTGGTCACCGTGGTGGCGCTGCAGATTCCTGGCCTCGTCGGTGGTGCGGTTATTACCGAGCAGGTGTTCCTGATTCCCGGCGCCGGGTCGGCCCTGATCAACGCGATTAAGGCAAAGGATATCCCGGTGGTGATGGCCATCACCTTCGGCGTGTCGATTCTGGTGGTGCTGTTCAACGTCATCGCCGATGTTATCTACGCCTTCCTTGATCCTCGCATCAAGCTCAAGTAGCCCATTCCTGCCCGATCAAGACATCCTTTCGGAGGACTAACCATGGCCGCCACGACACCTGAAAATGTAGCCACACTCGCTGCAGGCGAACTCCTGCGTACGAACAAGAAACAGCGTTCCCTGTGGGGTGACGCCTGGCGTCAATTCCGGCGACACAAGCCGGCGCTGTTTGGGCTCACCATTCTCAGCATTTTCTTCCTCTTCTGCTTTATCGGCATTTTCTTCTGGAACCTGCCGCATAACTCGCCCTACGTCTACGAAACCAACGTCGCCATTGGTGGCAGTTCCGAAGTGCTAAACCTCACCACATTCGAGGANNGCCCGCATCATGTTTGGTGGGCGCATCTCGCTGGCCGTCGGTATCGTGGCCGCGTTCATCTCCATTGCTGTCGGTACCGCCATCGGTGCGGCCGCCGGATTCTATGGTGGTGCTATCGATAGCATCCTCATGCGCATTACCGATCTCTTCATCAGTTTGCCGACCTTGCCGCTGTTGCTGTTGATTACCTTCCTCTTCAAAAGCTCGAT
>DJVD01000273.1 GCA_002440805.1 Chloroflexi bacterium UBA6265 | reverse complement strand
ATTGCGGCGGCGGCGATCGGGAAGACCACAATCATCCACCACCAGCGGCGCAGGCTTTTGAACCAATCCCAAATATCCACTAATACGCTCCACGACCAAAAATAACTGCAGGAATGGTGCGTAAGAGGATTTTGATATCCAGCCACAGCGACCAGTTCTCAGCATAATACAGATCGAGGCGCACCATCTGATCGAAGGAGAGATCGCTGCGGCCATTCACCTGCCACAGACCGGTCATGCCGGGCCGCACCAGCAAGCGCTGCTGGTGCCAGGTTTGATACTCCACCACTTCCCGAGGCAATGGTGGCCGCGGGCCAACAAACGCCATCTCGCCCCGGAATACATTCCAGATCTGCGGCATCTCATCGATGCTGAATTTTCGTAGCCACACACCCACTCGCGTTATCCGGGGATCGAACTTGTCCTTAAACAAACGCACATCACCGCCGGCTTCACTCATCACCTGGTCGCGGCGCTCATCGGCATCGGTGTACATCGTGCGGAACTTCACCATTTCAAATGGCCGGCCATACTGACCAATCCGTGTTTGGGTGTAGAACACTGGCCCCTCGGAATCCCGACGAATCAACAGGGCGAGGATCGCCGTGGGAATAGCCAGCAGCAGCAGCAGAACCAGGGAAAGCAGGACATCCATACTGCGTTTGAGCAATGCGCTCCAGCCGCGAATGGATGCATCCCGCACGCCAATCAGGGGGAGACCGTTGATCTCGGTAATATCGACGCGGTCCATGCTGATCTGCAACAGCTCCGGAACCATTCGGAAGCGCACGCCGATTGAACGACAACTCTCGATCATCTTGTCGATTTCATCGTGGGAGTGGTCGGCTTCAATGATAAAGACATCATCGATGTGAAACTGCTCGGCCACGGTGGCCAAATCCTGGGTGCCTCCGAGCCGTTCGGTCCAGCGGATGCCATTTTCGGTCGCGACATTGATACGTGGCAGGTCTTCGCGATTCGAGACAAAACCTTGCAATGCGTATCCCCACTGCGATTGGCCAAGCAACGATTGTGCCAGCCGGCGGGCGTTTTCAGACTCTCCAACGATCACCGCATGGTCAACCCCGACGCCGCGCTCAAACAAGCGCGACCGCAGGGCCAAAGTGATTGCCCGATGGCCCAGCATCAGGGTGGTGCCGATAACCAGCACATAAATATAGATAGCGCGCGACGGGGAGAACTGGATAAAGAAGGCGAAAAGGATGACGCCAGCAATGGCGATACCGTAGCTGGTGACGATGAGCGGAATGTAATCGCCCCAGGTCATTTTGCGATACACCTGGTAGACGCCGCGGGCGCCGAAAACCATGAGGCAAAAGATGATCGCCACCAGTGCGTGCTGGGCCCATTGCGTGAACCCGAGCGTATCTCTGCCCACCGGGACCATGGCGCCAATTCGATACGTATAGCGAAGTTCGTAACTCAGCCAGAAGGTAAAGAAAATCGCGAGAGCATCGAGGATCAGCGATGCACTCTGGAGCACCAACGCAAGCCGGAATGATGGTTTGCGAGCAGAATCAATCGCCGCCATCCCCGGTAACGCCAGGCTGGTAGTGGTATCGGGATGGGTCTGATTCTTCGTTTCTGTCATATCCACCCGTGTTCGCAGGTATTGGGTCAGGTTGACTCCTGAATCAGGATACTACACTGCATTCGGCGCACCGACAGGTGAAACGCGCAACCGCTCTATAATGAACCGATAGTATTGTCCGTCCGTCGGGAGGTCGCGTGAATCCAGCCAGTCCACAATCCGATCTGCTCCGCGCCCCCACAGCCGAAGAGTTGGCGCGGGTGCACTCATGGGTGCAAGTGGGGCTGCAGCGGCTCGTAGATGCGGTACTGCAACCATCAACTTTCCTGGCCGCAGTTGTGTGGCTACTCGGTGGCACCTATACCGATGTCGCGGTGATCGCGGTGGCTGCAGCGATGTCGTACGCACTCGGATCTGTCGTAATGCCGTTCGCCCTCGCCCGGGTGGACGATATCCGGCTGGTGCTGCTTGGTGCCAGCGTGGTGCGGGCGCTGGCCTCCGCCATCATCGCTGTGGTCGGCTGGAGAGCGGGTTCGCTGACGCCAGATGCCGTGGTGATGTGGCTGGTGGTGGGCGTCCTGTTTTACCAGGTGAGCTCCGCAACGAATGTCAGCCGAAATCCGCGCTCATTCATCGCCAACCAGGATCAACCAACCTCCGCGCGCAGCCGCCAAATCGTCGGCGCGTTGTCTGGGGTATTTGGCGGCCTGGTGGCCTGGCGCACATTGGGAAACAACCACATCAGCTTTGAGGAATCGGCCGGCATGTTGCTCTTCCTCGCTGGCAGTGCCAGTTTGGGCAGCGTGTGGTTCCAGATCACCGCGCCCGTGCGATATCGCGACCTGCACCAGAAGCTGCCTGTACCCGCGTGGTCCGAGATTCAGGAAGTGCTTTCGAATGGCGAGGTGAAACGCTATATCTGGATTCGGCTGATGTTCGGCCTTTCCACTTTTGCCGATCCCTTCCTCATCATTTTCGGCATGTACCAGATGCGCCTGAACCTGTGGTACGTAGGAGCAGTGATCCTGACCGTGGTGCTCGCGCAAATCGCCGGCGGTGCCATCTGGACCTTCTTTGGCGACATGCCCGGCTCCCGTAAGGCGATTCAGTTCGCCGCCATCCTGCGGTTCGCAGCTCTGACACTGGCGGTGGCGGTGCCGTTCATCGCCACATCCTCGTGGTATCGTTCAACATTCGAGACCCAGGCGGTGGCCTCATGGCTGTTTGTAGCCGTTTTCTTCCTGATTGGCCTTTCCCAAAACTCCCTCTCGCGTAACGAACAACATTACGCGATGAATCGGTTGCGAGATGGCCGACTGTTTCCGGCCCTGGACTTCGTGCTAAACACCGTTCTCGTTATCGTTTCCCTTACCCCGTTCCTCGGAGTGTTGCTGATCACGAGCTCCAGCCTGAGAATGACAATCGCACTGGCTGCCGGCGTGGCGTTCATCGCTTTCCTGAGCACAGCATTCCTTGTCGCCCGCAAACGGCTGCGACGACGACGGCTCGCGCCCGATTTGCGCGGATCAGTAAAACCTTTGGCCAATCGGGCCGAGCGAACCGGCACCGTCAAGATTAGGAGAATCAGGAAATAGCCATGCACTACGAATCATTTGCGCTGGAACGCTGGATGACCCGATGGGAACTCGATGTAACCCACGACATTTGCGAAAGTGGTATTAAACCGCTTTCGATCGAGGATCTCTTCGAACTCCTGCCCGAAGCCGTGGTAGGAGACCTGGAGAAAGCCATCCACACGACGCCGCTGGGCTATAGCGAGGCTCGTGGTACGCTGGCGCTCCGCAAGGCGTTGGCCGACACCTATGCTGATACCACACCAGACAATATCCTGGTGACCACGGGTGCTATCGAGGCGAATTTCCTGTTGTTCAGTGCCTTGGTTGAAACCGGCGATCACGTGGTGGTGGTTGACCCCGCTTACCAGCAACTCCAGAGCATTCCCCGATCGCTGGGTGCCGAAGTCGATCTGCTTACCGTCGTTCACGGCGATGGCAATTACTACGATCTCGCCGAACTGCGCGAACTTGTGCGGCCAACCACCAAACTGATCGTGATCAACACGCCACACAACCCTACGGGGGCAATGCTTTCCGATGAAGAACTGAACGAGATCGTCGATATCGCCCGCGCCAACGATTGCTGGATATTGAGTGATGAAGCCTATCGCTGGATTGAGTTTCCCGGCGGCGCCAAAATACCGGCGCCGATGCGCGGTCGATACGAGAAAGGCATCAGCGTTGGTACCGTCAGCAAGCCGTTCGGCGTGCCGGGATTACGCATCGGCTGGTTCGCGGCGCCGGAGGAAATCGTGCAGGCCGCATGGGGTATTCGCGATTATGTGAGCCTCAGCCCGGCAAAGTTGAGCGACATCATTGCGACTGTTGTGATCCGCTACCGCGAAGCTATTTTTGCCCGCAACGCCGCCATCATCGAGGCCAACCTGGAAACAGCGACGACATGGTTCAGGGATCATGCCGAGTTGGCGTCGTGGACACCACCGCGGGCCGGACTGTTGGCGATGATGCGATACCGGGCGGACATTGATTCCACCACATTGGCCGATCGCCTGGCCGGAGAAGCGGGTGTGATGCTGGCACCGGGTGATGCCTTCGGTATGCCGGGGACGCTAAGGATCGGTATCGGTCAGGATCCGCAGATCTTTCGCGAAGGCCTGGAGAAAACCGCAGAGTTCCTCCGCACCCTCTAGCATGAAAACCAAAGCGGGGCGGGATCATATGATCCCGCCCCGCTTTCTGGTTGCAGCTATTCGTCCACAACTACCGTTCGGCTTTGCTCACGCACGAAAAGGCTTGGGTAATACGGGCCGAGCGCACCCTTGCCAGAGGAGCCACTGCCCTTCCAGCCGCTAAACGCCTGGCTGCCGGGCCATGCGCCGGTGGTGGCGCCACCCTTGCGGTTGGCGTACACCACGCCCGCCTCAATGTTATCGAAGAAGTACTCAATCTCATCCTGGTCTTCGGTGAAGATGCCGGCTGTGAGGCCATACTCGACATCGTTCGCTTCCCGCAGGGCTTGCTCCAGCGAATCGATCTTGCCCACGGCGAGGAACGGCAGGAAGAGTTCTCGCTTGAAGAGTTCATTATCCAGCGGCAGGCCATCGACGATGGTTGGTGCCACGAATGTGCCTTCAGCCAAATCGCCCTCGGTAAGGCGCTCGCCACCGTGACGGATCGTGCCACCGGATTCCTTGGCGATAGCGACGGCTTCTTCGAAGCGCTTCACCGCTGTCTCATCGATCACCGGGCCGACAAAGGTTGCCTTGTCCGATGGTTCGCCCACCTTCATGGCGGCCGTGCGCTTCACCAATCGATCCATGAACTCGTCGTAGATGGATGCATCGACATACGCGCGCGAGCAGGCCGAGCACTTCTGGCCGGAGAATCCAAAGGCGGAGCGTGCCACGCCCTCCACTGCCTTGTCGAGATCAGCATGCTTCGTGACGATGGTCGGGTTCTTGCCGCCCATCTCAATAATGATCGGCTTGGGATAGACCTTGCTGAAGGTGTTGTACATCGCCATGCCGGTTTCCTTGGAACCGGTGAATACCACGCCATCGATGCCGGGATGATGGACGAGGTAGTCCCCGACCTGCTCGCCGCCGCCGGTGACAAACTGCAGTGCACCGGAAGGGATACCGCCATCCAGCAGTGCCCGGGCGAGGTGATAGCCACTCAGGGCCGTAGCACTTGCGGGTTTGAACACGACCGTATTGCCCGTTACCAGCGCACCCGATATCGGGCCAGCTGCGAGTGCATGCGGGAAATTGAATGGCGCCATGATGCCCCACACACCGAACGGTCGGCCGATGGAAAGATTGCGCTCACGCGGATCCTCATTGCCCATTTGCTTCACGTACGCCGCATTCTCGAGGTAGACCGTTGCGTAGTAATCGAGCAGGTCGGCACCCTCTTCCACCTCGCCAATGGCCTCGGTGCGGCTTTTGCCCGCTTCGATGATCATCACCGCACTGATTTCGAACTTGCGCTCGCGAATCTTGTTGGCCGCAGCGCGGATAATCTCCACGCGCTCTTCGGGTGTCTTCGCCGCCCATTCGGGCTGATAGGCGCGCGCTGCAGCAACCGCATCATCAACGTCCGCATGGCTGCCTTTCGGGAATGTCGCCAGCACCTGGCTGGTGTGAGCCGGGGCCACCACACTGAAACGACCTTCGCCACCACGATCCTCGCCGTTGATGATCATCGGGTAATCCTTGCCAAATTCCTTGGCAACGGATTCGAGGGCGTCGTCAAAACGGCCGTGCATTGCCTCGATTTCCTCGGGGGTGGAAGTGTATGTGATTTTGGGCTCAAGAGCAGTCATGAATGAATCCTTTCCGGAAAATTCTGTAATGAACTATCGTTTCAACAACCTGCGCAGCAGCCGTGAATTCCCGGCCGCGCCATCCTCGATGAAACCGGTTTCGCTGGAATCATGATACGGCGTTCGGCGTGGAGTGAACATGGCGGCGAGGTCGACGCCCGCGTCCTCCCAGTCAGAAAAATGCGGCCAGCGCTCCGCAATGTGGGCACCAAGCTGCGCGCCAGAAGCCAACACCTCAGTGAGTCGGTGCAGTGATCGTGGGTCAATGGTGCCATTGGCATCGGGTGCAATCAGCATCCGATGTGTACCCACCACTACGTGCTTGGCGGGCGGGGCTAATGGCACCAGTTCCATACCAACGGTATCGGCAACCGACGGTAAGCCCATTGACGCCGCGATTGGTGATTGCAGGAAATCCGCCAGAACGTCCCGCCCATCGCGGTTCACCCGCATCAGGTTTTCAATCCGGGCAGATGCGCTGACGATCGCGCCATCAGGATGGGGAATCGCGCCGTACCACGCGGGCATATTCCATGAAGTTCGCCATTCGCCGGCGACGGGAACCGGGATTTCGACACCCGGAAGAATTGTGCGTCCGAAGTGCAGCAGGTCTTCGGGTTCGAAATCGGTCCGGATTTTGGCGGCAATACCGATCTTGGGACTCGCTCCCTCAGTGAGGACAATCAGGCTGGCCACAATCTCGCGGTCGCCAGATTCTTCCTGCAGGCCAAGCTGCCCGGATGCGTGCGGGACAACGCAGAGGTCGGCAAAATCGTCGATGATGTCCGTTGAATCCCGCACCCGGTCAACCGCCCAGGCTTCGAGGAGGTCACGTCGAAATGCGTGGGTATCCCCAAAGGCATGAAGGGGTGCGTCGCTGGAGGTGCCAAACACCGATTCCAAATTGCCGGGAGCAATCGTGCCGCCATCGAGATGTTTGAAACGGGCGCAACCGACCCCGGGCACCATCGCGATGCGGGCGCCGATGGCACTCAGGTGAGCGGCGATTGCCGACGCTCCCAGGCCCATGCCAACGATCACGATATCGTAATCAAGCTCGTTCATTATTTAGTTCTTAAGTTCCTTCACCAACTCGGGCAGGATCTGGTGTAAATCGCCAACGACGCCGAAGTCGGCCATCTGGAAGATCGGCGCGCCCTCATCCTGGTTGATGGCAACAATGTACTGGGCGTCCTTCATTCCATAGGTGTGCTGCGGCGACCCGCTCAATCCGACCGCAAGGTACAATTTAGGTCGAATTACGACTCCGCTTGATCCTACCTGCATCTCATGCGGCAGGATCTCCTGCAACACGGCGGCACCTGAGGCACCAATCGCTGCATTCAAGGCGTCAGCCAATGCCTCGAGTTTGCGCACGCCATCTGCATTGATGAGGCCTCGACCACCCGATACCACCCGCTCGGCTTCCTTGAGGGCGGGTCGATTGGCGTTGGCGGTTACGGCTGTATCGCTGGCATCGGCCGCGAATTCGGCGAACACATCCGCCAGCGTCAATGCCTGGGCGCTGCCGATATCGCTGGGCTCCACCATGCCCGGTTCGAGCGCAATCACGAATGTGCTGTCGGCATCACAGCTGACATGCGTCTCGGCACGTCCGCCGAGCACGTCCCGTGAAACGGTGATGCGATCGTCAACCACATCGACGCCCGTACTCCAACTTGCCAGTGGCAGGCCAAGGCGGGCGGCCACACGGGGTGTCCAATCGACGCCGATGCCCGTGCCCGGTGAAATCACTACCCGCCNNCACGGCTGGGAACCGACGATATTTGCAGCGCCATCGATCCAGGCCAAGTATGGGAAGGGCTCTTCCTCCACGACCTCATGCCAGGTAACTGAGATGCTGTCATCAAGGGTTTCAAAATACGGCTCGGCATCTTCGAAGCCGGATCCGAGCATCGCCAACGTAAGCGGCTCGCCCAATTTCTCGGCCAACTGCCTGCCGGCACTAAACATTTCATGCGTGTGCGGCGAGATGATACCTGCAAAAACCTCACCGAGAACGAGAACACCGTGCTTGTCGGACATTGGTTCAATCTTTCTAGCCAACCAGGCGGTGTTCCTTCAGCCAATCGGCCAACTTCCTTGCGGCTTCGGCTGGCTCCTCATTACGAACCACAACCCGATCGCCACCGCGGCGGGCAGCCATCGGGGCTGTCCACGTGAGTGGAGTGGCAGCACCAGCAATCGGCACCACTTCTGTAATTAATTTCTTGCGTGCGGTCATCATGCCGCGCAATGACGAGTGCCGTGCCGGTTCGCCCTCACGTGCGCTGAGAACCAGCACGATCGGCGTGGGTGCAACAATCTCGTCGGGGAAGCCATCGAGCTCGTAGGAAACAGTGAGGGAAGCGCCCGACCCATCAGTCTTGAGCACACCGGAAAGATGCGGGAAGCCGAGGAATTCGGCCACCTGCATGCCAACCTGGCCTGTGCCGTAATCCTCGCTCAATTTGCCCGTGATGATCACATCGAACTCGCCGTCGCGCAGGACATCGGCCACCGACCGGGCTACGAAGAGCGAATCGACCTCGGCATCATTGAGAACATGAATCGCTTCGTCTGCGCCGGTCGCCAGGGCAGTGATCAGGTCGTCCTTCATCGCCGCAGGGCCAACACCCACCACGGTCACATGACCCCCGCTCGATTCACGCAGGTCGACGGCGTCACTAATAGCGTGGAGATCAGCGCGATCGAGTCCAGGCTTACCCTCGAAACTCGGCGTACCGGTTTCCGGATCGATCCGCACGCTGCGGACATTGACGGTGTGCTTAATCAGCACCGCGATTTTCATGGCGATTATCCTTCCCTGTCCTCAAACACCGGTTTGCGTTTTTCGACAAATGCGTTCATGCCTTCCCGCTGATCGTGGGATTCGAACACGCTGGCAAAGGTTTCGGCTTCGTGCCTGAGTCCATCTTCCACAGTCATCGTTTCCGTGGTGGCGATAAGTTGCTTGGTGAGGCTCACTGCTGTCGGGCTATTCCGGGATATGATTCCGGCAAGTTTGAGGGCATTTTCCATGAGTACTGATGGCTCATGAACGGAATTGACCAGCCCGATGTCGCGGGCATGTTCCGCCGATGCCCGGTGGCCAGAGAACAGCATTTCGCTGGCGGCACCTTTACCGATGAGTCGGGTCATGCGCTGGGTGCCACCCCAACCGGCCGGAATGCCAAGCGCCACTTCGGGTTGACCAATCACCGCGGTCGTGTCACAGAGCCGAAAATCACAGGCCATGGCGATTTCACAGCCGCCTCCGAGCGCAAACCCGCGGATTACGGCGATCACCGGCTGCGGCGTGAGCTCGATTGTGCGACAGACATGGTGTCCGGCCCGTCCGAACTCAAGCGCGTCCGCCTGGGTCATCACACTCATGTTTTTGATGTTGGCGCCGGCGGCAAAGGCCCGATCACCCGCACCAGTAAGGAGAATCACACGCACATCAGTCCGCTTGCCGAGATCTTCAAACGTGCTCGCCAGTTGGCCAAGATGGTCAAGATCCATGGCGTTGAGTTCCTGGGGATTGTTGATCGTGACGGTTGCGATCGCATTTTCCACCTGGAGGTCAATACTCATTCCGCATGCTCCTTCATTTCGGCGAGATATTGTCGGCTTACCCGCACATAGCGGCCGGGGATACCGGCCAGGTGCCGGGCTTGATTGTCGTCAAGTTCGCTCCGCTGTTTGGCGGGCGTGCCCACCATCACAGCTCCCGCAGGCACATGCACCCGCTCCGGGATCAACGCACCCGCAGCAATCACCGCGCCTGTGCCGATCTCGGAATACGACATCACGATTGCGCCCATGCCGACCAACACCCCATCGTGGATGGTGGTGCCGTGAATCAGGGCGGAATGGCCGATGGTGACATCGCTACCGATCGCCGTCGGCGCGTCGCGGTTGACGTGGACAACGGTGCAATCCTGCACGCTCGAGCGCTCGCCAATTGAGATCGGCGCAATATCGCCCCGTACCACGGCGTGGAACCAGATACTCGATTGCGCTCCGATGGTGACATTACCGATGACAACCGCACCCGGGGCGATATAGACATCGTCAGCGATCTCGGGCCAGTTGCCTTCGAACGGCAAGATAATCGCACCCGGGAATCGTTGCGCGAACCTCTCGCGGATCATGGATACACGCGCAGGATCATGGCATCGCCCTGGCCGCCTCCCGAACAGATACCGACGGCGGCAATACCGCCACCGCGACGCTTCATCTCGTAGATCGCAGTCAGGGCAATGCGAGCGCCGCTGGCACCAATAGGATGGCCAAGTGCCACCGCTCCGCCATTGACATTGACGATTGACGGATCGACACCCAGCCGCTGGGCAGAGATAATCGCCACACTGGCAAACGCCTCATTGATTTCGAAAAGATCAACATCCGCGACCGTCAAACCGGCCTTGTCCAGCGCGCTCCGGATAGCCAATTCGGGGGTGTATGCCAGGTAGGGGGCATCCCACGCCGCCTGTCCCGACGCGAGAATTTCCGCCATTGGTGTGAAACCGTTCGCAGCCGCCCAATCACCATCGGCAACGATTACCGCCGCGGCCCCATCGTTCACGCCGGGTGCGTTGCCGGCAGTAACGGTGCTGGCCGGATCAAACGCAGGCTTGAGCCTTGCCAGGGCTTCCAGGCTTGTTTCGCGCCGGGGTGATTCGTCGGTCTCCACCGTCACTACTCCCTTTCGGGATGTGATTTCTACCGGCGTGATCTCTTCAGCAAAATGTCCACGATCCATCGCCGCAAGAGCGCGCTGATGCGATCGCAGCGCCCAGGCATCCTGGTCTTCCCTGCTGATGCCAACTTCGCCTGCGACGTTGCCACCATGAATACCCATGTGAACACCCGCGATTGCACATGTCAGGCCGTCGTGCACCATCAGGTCGACGAGAGTACCATCNNCGCGCCTTCTTGCAGGCGAATTTGCATATCGGCAAGGCTGATCGCGCGCAAGCCCGAGCCGCATACGCGGTTAATCGTCTCGGCGGTGACTGTGCGATCCAGTCCGACCTTTAGTGCAACCTGGCGGGCAGGGTTTTGGCCGGCTCCCGCCTGAAGCACATGTCCCATAATCACGTGATCAATTGAGGCATCATCGATGCCTGCTCGAGAAATCGCAGCGCGTGCGGCAATGACGCCCAATTCAACTGCCGACAGTGGTGCCAACGCTCCACCCATACGTCCAAACGGGGTACGGGCTCCGCCCAAAATCACGCTTGCCATGCTTCGCTCTTTTCATAAACAACGCGGGCCCGTGGTGGTGATCCCTCAGGCCCGCCTTGTCATGGTGCACCTCACATCGGGTGAGACGTTACTCGCCGAACCCCTGTGCCGGTGGCTGCGGGTTACTCAGTGGTTTATCCACGCGATAGCCGAGTTCGTATTCGGCCTGGACGATCTGATGGATTTCGCGCGTGCCTTCGTAAATCACCGAGCCGCGCGCGTTGCGCAGCATACGTTCGACCGGGTAATCATTGGCGAATCCATACGAGCCGTGGATCTGTACAGCATCGTCAGCCGATTGCAACGCCACATCGCAGGCATACCATTTGGCCAGCGACGTTTCCTTGGTGTTGCGAATGCCGCGGTTCTTCAGTTCGGCAGCCTTCATCACCAGCAACTCGCTGGCTTCGCGTCCGGCAACCATCTTGGCGATCATCTGCTGCACAAGTTGATGCTTGCCAATCGGCACACCAAAGGTGTGGCGCTCGTTGGCGTACTTGGTGCTGGCATCAAGGGCGGCCTTGGTGAGACCAACAGCGCCCGCGGCGACCGTGAAGCGGCCCTGGTCGATAGCGCTCATGGCAATTTTGAAGCCTTCGCCCTCCTCGCCGATGCGATTGGCCACTGGCACGCGGACATTGTTAAAGCTCATCTCGCCCGTGTTACCTGCACGCACACCGAGCTTGCCGTGAATAGTGCCGGTGGTAAAGCCTTCCATACCGCGTTCAACCACAAATGCAGTCATGCCCTTGTGGCCGGCTTCTTTATCGACTGTGGCGAAAACGAGGAAATTGTCGGCGATATCCGCCAGCGAAATCCACATCTTGGCGCCATTGAGGATGTAATCGTCGCCGTCACGCTTGCAGGTGGTTTCAATTGCGGCGGCATCGGAGCCTGCGCCCGGCTCGGTAAGGCCGAACGTCGCAATCTTGGTACCCTGGGCCTGGGGAACGAGGAAGCGCTGCTTCTGCTCCTCGTTGGCCCACTGCAGCAGCGTGAGGCTATTCAGGCCAACGTGAACGCTCAACACCACCCGCAGGGTGGTATCCACGTATTCCATCTCTTCGCAGGCGAGCGCCAGGCTAACGTAATCAAGGCCAAGGCCACCGTACTGCTCAGGAATCGGCAAACCCAGGATACCGGCCTCGCCCATCTTGTCGATAATGTCGCGACTGTAGTTCTGCTTTGTATCCCATTCGCGGATATGCGGCGCAGCCTCGCGGGCAGCAAATTCGCGCACCATTTCCCGAACCTGCTGTTGTTCTTCGGTGTATTCAAAATTCATTGCGAACTCTTCACCCTCTATCTAAGCGAATCGGACACTTCACGAATGCGAAAAGTATACCAGCGAATCCGGCAGGTTACGGCAGCATTTCAACATCAGTCGGGCGAGGACCGCGGGTAATTTCGCCCGCGTGGACAGATATTTCCCGATCGTCGACCAGCATTCGCAGGGCCCCATCCGGAGCAACGCCAAGGATGGTCCCGGCGATCTCGCGGTCGGCATCAAGGAGTGTCGCTTGCCGTCCATTGAGCCAAAGCTTCTGGTCGAGTTCCGCAATTCGATTGCGCGAAATGATGGGACGCCAGGTGGTCCACATCGAATCCAGGACCGTGATGATTTGATCAAGCATGTCGGCTGGGTCGATAGCGTGGTCGAGCACGGCGGCCAGGCTTGTGGCGGTGGCTGGCAGCGATTCCAGGGGAGTGTTGACGTTGACGCCGATCCCGATCACCGCGACTGCATCGGGCATGGATCGTGTTTGCAGGAGAATTCCACTCACCTTGCGACCATCGACCAGCACATCGTTAGGCCACTTGAGGGCCACATTGCGCGCGCCAGCGGCGATGAGCACCGTGCACAATGCATGGGCTGTCTCGATCGACAGCGAACCAAGCTGGTGCAGCGGGACATCTGGCCGCAATAGTATGGAGAATGTCAGCGAGGTATCAGCAGGGACTTCCCACGTGCGCCCGAGTCGTCCCCTACCCGCCGACTGGTAATCGGCCCGAACGACCGTGCCGCTCCTGGCACCCATGCTGGCCAACTGAAAGGCGATATCCTGTGTGCTTGTGACTGAGCGGAACCGCCACCGTGTGCGGCCGATCATGCCCCGTCGTCGTCCTCGACTGTTGCCTCGATCGCGTTCTTTTCCCGGTTGCGCTCGTCGGAATCGGAGCGGAGCCGCTGCAACCAGTTCTCGGACTCCTCTTCCTCCTCCACCGCTGGCTCAGGAAGGTAGAGCCGTGTGACACGCATTTTCCGAACGCGATGGCGCTCCACCGAAAGGATCTCCACCCGTACACCCTCGGCTTCAAAGCGGTCACCGGCTACGGCGAGACGACCAAGATGCTTGTGAACAAAGCCGCCAAGCGTGCTGAAGTCTTCGTCTTCCGCGAATTCGATGCCTAACGCGTCTTCCAGGTCTTCCATTGGCAAGCGGCCATCGGCATCCACCATGTCCACGCCTGAATGAACCAGCAGTTCTTCCTCCGTATCGTATTCGTCCTGGATCTCACCAACGATTTCCTCGAGGATATCTTCGATGGTGACCAGGCCAGCAGTGCCGCCGTACTCGTCAGTCACGATGGCGAGATGGATACGCATGCGCTTGAGATCGGCGAAAAGCTCGGGGAGTTTCTTGCTTTCCGGAATCACATAGGCCGGTCGAATCAAATCCAGCAGAGGCAGACGATTGGTGTTGCCGATAACGAAGGGCAG
The DNA here is from genome assembly GCA_002440805.1 of Chloroflexi bacterium UBA6265. Classification (GTDB taxonomy): domain Bacteria; phylum Chloroflexota; class Chloroflexia; order Thermomicrobiales; family UBA6265; genus UBA6265. Next base: position 223 of record DJVD01000273.1, on the reverse strand, counting down.
CAGGTCCTTTACATACAGCACGCCAAGAACACGATCAAGATTTTCCTGATAAACCGGCAATCGGCTATGGCCCTTTTCGATAATCGTATCGATGACCTCGCGAGCGGTGGCGCGACGTTCCAGCGCCACCACATCCAGGCGTGGCACCATAATATCCCGCACCGTCATTTCCTCGAGGCTGAGAATGCCATCGATCATCTGGCGCTCGATCTCGCCGATAACA
>DJVD01000009.1:474-3073 GCA_002440805.1 Chloroflexi bacterium UBA6265 | reverse complement strand
CTGGCGTGGAGCGCGATCGCCGATCTGCTGCACCGGCCACGCGTGCGCGGTAATAGCCATACTTTCTGGGCACTTGTCATTACCTGTGTGCCGGTTCTCGGTGCGCTGGCATATGGCGCAATTGGCCCCACCAGCTTCCGCTCCACCCAGGTGCAGGTTGCCGCTCCGGAAATCGACCCACTTACGCGATTCACCGCTGCCCAGCAACGACCCGCCAACGTCACGCCATTTCGCAAATATTCGGGTCGCATGAGTGAACGATTGCCGGCGCAACGCCCCGGCGTCACCCGCAGCCGTGCCCACAGCGTCAATGGATCCGTATCCCATATTCGCCGCCCGGGCGCCTAGTTTTACCAGCCGTTAATTCATCCTTCTTCCATATAATGGCATTGTGGCCAATGTGTCACACCTCGCAGTGGTTCCTGCTTTCTCGTATGCTTGTCTCCACGTGAAGCAGCGGGATACCCCATGCCTCAACGTGTACGACAACAGATCCCGCACCGCTTAACCAATTGTTCGTACAGCGTTCCTGCGTACGACAACATGAGGCATCCATGGCCAGAAATATCTTCGGACAAGGAAAGAACCGGCAACCAAACAAGCGCCAGGAAGAGCGCGAACGCCATGTTGCAGAGCAGGCCGAGCGTCGACGTTTGGCCCAGGAGCGTCAACGCGCCGCCCTGGCAGCACAGGGCGACGGCGTTGCCCTCCCCGACCTGGACCTGCACGATATCTATCAGGAATTCGAGGCTGATTTCGCCCCGGAGATAACGGTTACCCGGCCGCAAAGCTATCGCGACCAGGATGATCGCAAGCGTGACGAGGCCCAGTTCCACGCGCTGATGGCCGATTTGGACGAGATGCGCCTGGCCATGCGTGAACTGATGGAAGATCGCGACAGTAGCCAAATCCTGATTCAGCAACAGGCCGCCGAGATCGCCCAGATGCAGCAGCTGCTGGAGCAATCCACCAACGAATCGCGCCAGGCCGCGCAAGCAGCAGCCCTGAACGAGAATCGCACCCGCCAGTTCGTGGAAGAGTTGGAAGAGCGCCTCGATGATGCGACCCGACCGGTACGGTCACTCCAATCCCATGTCACCGACTTGTTGGAGCAGAATCGCCGCAAGGTTGATGATTCCACCCAGAACAAAGAGCGCTTCGGCGAAATCGGCACCAGCATCGAGCACCTCTCCGCCCAAACCGACCGCACCAGTGCCATTGCCCACGGATTGCGCGATGGTATCGATGCCGTTCGGGGCGAACTGGATGAACTTCGCCGCGATATTATGCGCACCGATGACGCCACCAAGATTGTGGACCAGGATTCCCGCCGCCGCGTGCAAGGCGTCACCGATATGGTGGAGGGGTTTAATGCCCGGCTGGATGAGATTCGGGCCGATATTGCCCATACGGTAGAAACGATCGACGACACCCGCAGGAGCCTGGTGCATATCGATCCTTCATTAGATGAGTTGCGAACCGCCGAGCAGGCCATCCGTGCCGACCTCACCAAGGTGCAATCGGTGGGCGATGATCGCTACGACCAGCTCGTGGACATGATTGAAGAACAGCGCCAGGAAACCGACGCTCGCTTTGACCAGTTGCGCCACACATTGGAAGAACGGATCGAGCGACTGAACGAGCGGCTGGAAGAATCGAACGATGCCAACCGCGAAACGGGCTACAAGATCTCCGAACTCAACAGCCAGATCGAGGAACTAAAGCAACAGGATGCCGCGCTCCACCGCGATATCTGGTACCTCCACGAGCAGCGCGTCCGGGTTCGCCTGGAGCAGGTGCAGGAAGAGCTGGATCTTGCCACGGCTCAGCGTCGTGATGCCGAGGGAGAGGCCCGTGTTGGCCTCGGCACCCGCATCCGACGTCGCAAGGCCGAAGGGTCCGCAAACTGAACCGAAACCCAAACTCAAGCGAAAATCTCAAGAAACTGGCAGAAAGTAGTGCATGAATGCACTACTTTCTGCCGTTTAGTGGATGCCGGAAACCGATCAATACCAATCGGTCCTGTTTTAGGGTCTAAACGGACTTTTTCTACACCGATGATAATAGTGTCCGTACGTCACCATCAGTTCAAAATCTTAGGTTGATAGGGCCTTGTTTCGGCATTTCGGGCCTGCACCCGGAAGAGCTGAAGCACGAAATTGGACTCGTTGGCACGATTCTGACGCCCCCTGTCTCGAGCCTGTACGTATGGCCCCAGACAGGCCGTTTTTTCAGCGCAGAACTGCCGAAATTCCCCGCATATTGCGGCGAAATCAGGGACTAACCATTGCTTGACATCCAATTGCCGGTTTTGCTACGGTCACTTTGTCCTGATTGCGCTGTACTGGTACTTGGGGCGTCGTCAAAGCAGCGGGCGAAATACACCGCGACGACCAGAGAACCGTCGGAAGCAATTCCTGGGTTCTCAAATACAGCGTCAACAGCATCGGGATCGGGTGATGGCCGGGTGGCCACACAAAACACCAGGGCGTTCAGATGGCTTCTGTTCGTACCTGCAACCGTATTCGACCAGGGCGATAACGCGTTTGCGTTATCGGGAGAAACAGGGGGGACGGCCCCTGCCAGTTCGACCAGGTTC
>DJVD01000009.1:0-433 GCA_002440805.1 Chloroflexi bacterium UBA6265 | reverse complement strand
CTTGTCCACGCTTCTCATTAAGCGCGCCTACCGCGTGTTCTTGCTCAGCATGGCGTCGATACTTATCGCGTCGATGTTGGCACCGATTGTGGCCGTAGCCAGTACCGATCTGGTCGCCGGCGATACGGCAATCGTTAATAACCCGGATGGCAGTGGCGCATATCTCCGCACCGACACAACGGTGCTGGATGACACGACCATTTCCGCAGAACTACCACAAGGATCCACAGTTTGGGTTCAAGAAGCCCCGGTCTACAACGACACGGGCGTTTGGGTATATGTAGCCGCCGATGGCTANNGGCTGGGTCTCGACAGCGTTGCTTGAGAAGGTGAGCACGGAAGAGGTTGTAGAAACCGAAACCGCCACCGAAGCCGCGGCCGCAGAGTCTGCCGAATCCGAAACAGTCACCTCTGAACTTGCCTGGCTCGAACC
>DJVD01000057.1 GCA_002440805.1 Chloroflexi bacterium UBA6265 | reverse complement strand
TTGCGGCCATCGAGGAGGTGGCCGCCATTGCATTGGGTGGATCGCGGGCCGGCGGCGTGAACGATGATGCTTCAGATTACGATCTCTATGTGCTCACCACCGGCCGCATCCATCCCGCCCTGCGCGAGCGTATCGTCCGGCAGGTTGCCGATACGGCACCCTGCGAGATCGCGATCCCCTGGTGGGGCGATGAAGATGCGCTTGCCATCGATGGCAGGCGCTATGAGCTTGCTTATTTCGATGTGGGCTGGTTTTCCGATGGCATTGATGCCGTGGTCAGCCACCATCGCGCCAGCCAGGGCTACACCACCAGCTTCATCAACACGGTGGCAAAGATGCAACCGCTGCACGATCCCGCGGCGCTGATCTCGGGGTGGAAGGAGCGCATTGCGGTGTATCCGGAAGCGCTGGTGACGGCGATTATCGCTACCAACTATCCGGTGAGCTGCACGATCCAGGCCAGTTATCGCAACCAGATCGCCCGGGCAATTGACCTTGGGGATGCGGTGGCGGTGAACCACCGGGTGGCGGCATTCCTGGCATGCGTTTTCGATATCGCTTTTGCGGTGCTGCGAATGTGGCACCCCGGCGAAAAGCGCCAATTGCAGTACCTTCAACGCCACGCAGATGCATTGCCAATCGGTTTCGCGGAACACATCACGGCGATCCTGCATCACACGGCGCCGGATCGGCTGGGCGATTTGTTGGCGGCTGTAGACATGGTTGTGAGCGACGTCGATTACCTCGTTGAACCACTAGGCCAGGCACCGTTTACCTAACCTCGCACGCGTGACGCATTGCGTTCACCGCGGGTTCCCCACGTTTCTGACATCACGCATTTCCCTGGATCTATTCGTCAGGGCGTGGCCAGGATGCATAGCCTTGTTTCGACAATGACAAGAATGAGGTAGGTGATTGAAGGTCGGGGAGGCGACAATGATTCCAGCCAGGCACCAGTGGACAAATGAATGGGGCGCGAACGCGTTCCATGTACGCGGTTGCCAGGTCACATCGGCACCCGGGAAAGGGTCAGGCTTATCATGAAGTATCAGGAAATCGTGGAGATCATGAATACCGATCCGTTTGTGCAGCAGTTGCTGCAAGCCCCGATCCCGGCGCGTCTGGCCTACATAGGGCTCGATGGCAATCCCAGGGTTGTGCCTGTGAGTTACCTGTGGGATGGGGAGCATTTCGTATTCGCGTCCCCACCAACGTGGTACAAAATCCGGTCGCTGTCCGCCAACCCAAATGTCGCGCTGACGGTCGATACAACCGATTTCCCTCCACTCATCCTCTCGGCTCGGGGAACAGCCTCAATCACATTTGACCAGGGACTACCCGAACAATACGTGGAGGCCTCCCGTCGAATTGTCGGCGAAGACAAGATGCCTGAGTGGGAGAAGGCGGTTCGTGCCGAGAACAGGAATATGGCGTTGGTTCGCATTAAACCGACATGGTTGAAGGTCGTTGATTTCGAGACGCGATATCCCGGGCCTCCGCCAGCGGTCACAGAAGCCGAGTAAAACCAACCAGGCAGATAGTGTTCGCAGCATGTTCTGTTGGTTTAAACGTCAGCATGAACCACATCGATGTCTCGACCGATCAGAAGCCTGACAACGCGGCGGGCATCATCGGCATCGCCTGTGGTGGTGAGCGAGAGGCTCCCCGCCCGACCACGATCGTGCAAGATGTGTGCATTCTGCAGCAGGTTCATGGTTCGGCGGGCAACGGCGTTGCCGCTATCAATGACGCGAACGGCGCTACCTACGTAGTCCTGTATTGCTGACCGCAGGAACGGATAGTGGGTACACCCCAACACCAGCACATCGCACTGTTGCTCCAGTAGCGGGTCCAGGATCGGTGAAAGCACCGTGTTCACCTCGTCGCCCGCAAGCACCCCGGCCTCGACCAGCTCCACCATGCCGTTGCCAGCAATGGTGTTCACCTGTACGCCATCGCTCCAGTGCTCGATCAGCACCCGAAGGCGCTGGCCAGTGACTGTCCGGGGCGTGGCCAATACACCAACCCGGCCGGTCATGCTCATGCCCACCGCCGGCTTCACGGCCGGCTCCAGGCCCACAAATGTTGTCTCGGGAAACTCGATGCGCAGGTCGTCAATCGCGACAGCGCTGGCGGTATTGCAGGCAACAACCACCAGCTTCACGCCACGATCAATCAGGAAGCGGGCGACCGCGATGCTGCGCTGTCGGATTTCTTCGGGCGGACGGACACCATATGGCACATAGGCCGAATCCGCTATGTAAATCACATCCTCCGACGGGATCATGGCGGCGATATCACGCCACACACTCAGGCCACCGAGGCCGGAATCGAAGATGCCGATGGGAGCGTTGCGATTCGGGGTCATGGCTGCGGGAGTCTCCAGCCGTGCAGCAGCGTCCACTCCAGCGTGTGCCACCATTCGCCTGCCCAGTCGTCGCTCTCGAACGCGAAGAGATGAAAATACTCGGCCGTAAATGTCTCCGGGCCAACCGGGCCATCAGCGGTGATGAATTCAAAGATCTCGTCAAACATCTCTTCGCGCAGGTCGCTCATGCTCAAGGTGAGGTGGGCGCGAAAGTTCTCCATGCTGCCCTCGCCGGGACTGAAATCGCACTCCGGGTGCACCAGGGGTGCGATCGCGTTCCAGGCCGATTCGTGCAACTTCTGCTGGGCCATATTCACCGTGCCATCGGCGTTATGATGCACATCCAGCCCGATACCCGTGCGGCCATGACCCTTTACACCAGTGTTGTACACCGTGTAAGCATTATGCCCTTCCACCGCCCGATCGAATGCTGCCAGAATCTCGTCAACTGATGCGTTGCTGCGAAAAAAACCCTTGATGGTGGCGTGTGGCATAAACACACCGCCGCCAATCATGCCGTACTGGTATTCAAGCAAACGATGGATCTTTATCTGGGCATCGCACATCTGGCGGGATGGTCGCAAATACCATCCGTAGCGAATGCGCGGATTACCCTGCAACGTGGAAAGTTTGATCATGTCGTCATCCTGATAGGGTTGGCTGGATTCGGGGACGATTTAATCGCCAGATGAATGGTACCGCAGGATATTGCCTCGCATAATCGCCTGCCAGAAGGTCAAATGTAAAACCATTGGTTACGTCCAGCCGGCGGCGGCCCGTGCTGCCCAGCGACCATGCAAGTTGTGCACTTCTATCTGGAAACCGAAGCAGGTGCTGACAAGTTCGCTGGTGAGGATATCGCCGATTTCGCCGGCAGCCAGGATGGCGCCATCGCGAAGCAACATTACATGGGTGGTGGACGCCGGTAGCTCCTCCAGGTGATGGCTGACCATTACAGTGGGCAACTCGGGATGGGTACGGGTGAGTTGATCCAGCGATTGCAGCAGCGCCTCCCTGGCCGGAAAATCAAGACCCGTGGCGGGCTCATCCAGTAGCAGGATTTCCGGATTCTTGATGAGCGCCCGCGCAATGCGGATTCGTTGGCGTTCGCCGTGGCTGAGGTGGGCGATTTCCTGGTCGGCAAACTGGGACGCGCCGATATCCTCCAACCGGGTTCGTGCCAGCGCGTATTCTGCCTCACCCCAGTCATCCCAGTGTGGCCACGTGGTATTGCGCAAACCGGTCAACACCGCCTCCGCACCATGCAGCCAGTCGAGCATGCGCAACGAAGGGTCAACGCGGGCGATACGCGCCCGGAGCTCTCGCAGGTCGGTGCGGCCAAAGGTCTCCCCCAGGATATTCACCTCACCACTGGAAGGATGACGTTCGGCAGCCAGCACACTCAGCAGGGTGGTTTTCCCTGCCCCGTTCGGCCCGAGGATTGCCCACCGCTGCCCGCGCTGCAGTTGCCAACTCACCTCACTCAGGATCATCTTCCCCTCCGGCGTGCGGATGGAAACCGTGTCTAGAACTGCAGGAATATGCATGGGCATGGGTTTGGTACATCTCTTTGGCAGGAGGGTTCCATTGGGCGATGTTCATCATCGCTTGGGTAAATATGCCATGAGACCAGTGAAACAGCGACGGAGTTTCCCGACAGCGTTTCGGCGCATTCGGGATATTAAAATCGACTGTATTCTGTTGACATTGCGTAATAGGCAGCATAGCCTTGTGGCATGTACTCCGGCACGATGATGTCCGCGTTGGCCATCGGAACCCGGCAGATGATGAAAGGGATACTCCGGTATGTCCAAGTTTGCACACAAACATATCAATCGCCGATCCGTGCTCAAGGGCGCGGCCGCCACAGGTTTTGGCCTTGGCGCGGCGAGTTCCGTCTACCTGCCGACTGCCTTTGGCCGCCAGGAAAAGGGCAAGGTCGTTTTCTGGACCACCCACTCTGGTCTCGGTTTCGAGGCCATGCAGAAAATCGGTGAAGACTACAACGCCATGGGTGGCGCGCACGAAGTAGAGATCGTTCAGCGACCGCCGTCCTCCTCGAATGAGACCGACTCGGCTGCACTCATCACTGCCGTGCGCAGTGGCGAAGGACCGGATGTGTACCTGCTCGACCGCTTCATCGTTGGTGAGCGCGCTGCTTCCGGCTTGCTGGAAGACATTACGCCGCTGATGGAAGCCGCCGGTGATGACACTGACCTGTCTGCAACCTTCGCCGGCTTCGCCGCTGAGGAAGCGCAGTACAACGGTGCCATCTACGCCATGCCGTTCGATACCGACCTTCGCGCCCTCTTCTACAACGTGAAGCTGCTCGAAGAAGCCGGTGCGGATATGGCTGCCTGGGACAAGGCCAATGGCCCCATGACCTGGGATGCCATCGCCGAAGTGCTGCATTCCCTTGATGTCAAGGACAACAACGGTGCCCTCACCCAGGCCGGCTTCGTGCCGTACTTCAGCCAGGGCTGGCACTACACCTATGGCTTCGCCTTTGGTGGTGAGTTCTTCGATTACGAGAACTGCGAAGTTACCCCGGATAACGAGAAGAACCTTCAGGGCTACCAGTGGGCACGCGATTACTGCGAAGCCTCCGGTTTCCAGGAACTGTATGACTTCCGACAGCCAAGTTCCCGACCGGGCTCTTCCCCAACCGACAGCCCGTTCATTCAGGGCCGCCTGGGCGCCATGATTTCTGGTAACTGGGAGTTCGCTGGCTTCAAGGAATACGCACCAGACACCGAATTCTCCTACACATTCACCCCGGTTCCGGCCGAGGGCGATCCGTCCGTCACATGGGCCGGTGGCTGGTCCACCGTGATCCCGGCGGGCGCGAAGAACCCGGAAGGCGCGTACGACTTCATGAAGTACATGACTGGCGCCGATGGCCAGCGCACCTATGTTGAGATCAACAACAACCTGCCGACCAACCTGGAACTTCTGGGCGACGCCGAGCTGTTGGGCGAAGATCTTAAGTGGTTCGCTGATCAGTTCGAAACTACCCGCAACCGCCCGGTGCTGCCAGTAGGCGCCAAGTACTGGGATGAGATGACGGCTGCATGGGAACTCATCTACACGGGTGAGGCCGAGCCGGCCGATGCCATGGCACAGGCCAAGGAAAACACCATGGCCGACATGGAAGCGGGTGGATACTGCCCGATCGAAGCGCCCGAGTAAGCCGATCGTTTCACGATCATGAGCGAGGGGCAGCAATGCCCCTCGCTTTTGAATCACAAGGACTTTCCAGATGGATGCAACCTCAGGCACTTCCTCGACCGCATTGATTCCCCCCGAGCCAGCCGTCGCTGGCGTGAGGGCCACCAATCTCAAGGCAGGTCCGTGGTGGAGATCCCGAACCGAGCGCAAGAATATGCGTTTGGGGCTTTTGTTTATCTCGCCATGGATTGTCGGGTTCCTTGGCCTTACCCTGTATCCGCTGTATCGTACCTTTTATCTCAGTTTTACCCGGTTCGGCGGGTTCCTCGATGCGGAGTGGATTGGCTGGGCCAACTTCGACCGACTACTTGGCGACGATTTATTTTTCAAATCGCTGTACAACACGTTCTACTACACCCTCCTAGCGGTTCCGATTGGCGTTGTGGTGGCGATGATGCTGGCACTGGCGATGGATCAGTCGCTACCGGAAATCCCGCTCTATCGCACCATCCTCTACCTGCCATCCATTTTGCCGCTGTTCGCCACAGCCTTTATCTTCATGACATTGCTCGATCCGCAACAGGGCCTGGTGAACGATATGTTGCCCGCCATTGGCCTCAACCCGCCGAACTGGTTCGGTGATGCCCGCTACGCCAAAATCGCAATCGTGGGCATGGCGCAGTTCGGTGCCGGCCAAATGGCTCTTGTGTTCCTGGCAGGCCTCAAAGGCATCGACACGTCGCTCTACGAGGCAGCTGAAATCGACGGTGCCGGTGTTCTCAACCGGTTCTTCAAGATCACCCTGCCCCTGATGACACCCGTCATCCTGTACAGCCTTATTCTGGGCATTAGCTCCGGACTCCAGGTATTCACGCAGAGCTTCATCATCACCAATGGTGGCCCCGCCAATTCCACCAACTTCCTTGTCTTCAATCTCTATCGCAATGCTTTCAACTACTCAAACCAAATGGGGTATGCATCGGCGATGGGTGTGATCTTGTTCCTCATTACAGTGGCGTTGGCCGGTCTCGTATTCTTCACGTCCAACAAGTGGGTGAACTACGACTAACCTGGTGAGGCACACTCGCACGAAAGGACATTGACGATGGCCACTATTACCGCAGCACAACAACAGGAAATCGCACTTCGGCAAGGAGACGCCGGCCGGGCACGGAGAGACCGACGTGTTCGGTTTGTTCGCCAGCAGGTGGTGCCGCGCATCTTCCTCATCATCATGTGCCTGATCTTCGTGATGCCGTTCTACTGGATGGTGACGCAGGCGCTGAAATCGAATGAGGAACTGGTTCGCTACCCACCCACATGGTTCGTGCATGATCCACAATGGGGCAACTTTCAGGAAGCCACGGAGAAGATCCCATTCTGGAAGTTCGCGCGAAACACCATCACCGTCACAGCGGCTGTCGTAATTGGCTCGCTCATCTCCAACCCGATCATTGCTTACGGGTTCTCCCGTGTGAACTGGCCCGGGCGTGACAAGGTGTTCATGGTCGTGCTGGCCACCGTATTCATGCCGTTTCCGGCTATCCTCGTGGCCTATGTGGACACGTGGAAGAGGATTTCAGATGTCTCGAGGAAAGATCTTGGCATCAATCTGTTCGGGTTATCGATACCACTGCCGGACTTGCCAAATGTGGGGATAGGTACGTTCGGCCCACTCGTCATTCCGGCGTTCCTCGGGTCGGCATTCTTTATCTTCCTGCTACGGCAGTTCATGATGCAGATTCCGCTGGATCTGTCCGACGCCGCCCGCATGGATGGTGCGAACGAGTGGCAAATCTTCAGCGGTATCGTTATGCCATTGACCAAACCGGCGCTTGGCGTGATTGCGATCCTCTCGGGCCTGGCAGCGTGGAACGACTTCCTCGGTCCACTCATCTTCCTGCTGAAGGAGAGCCTCTACACCTTGGCAATTGGTCTCACCTTCTTCCAAAGCCAGGCAGACCGCGATATCAAGTTCAACCTGATGATGGCCGCCTCTGTGCTGGTGGTTCTGCCGGTGGTGGCGATCTTCCTGTTCTTCCAGCGGTACTTTATCTCTGGTATGACAGTAGGGTCGATAAAGGGCTAACTCCCCTTTCGCCAGGTCACAACCGGCGCTACAATCGACATGCATTGCAGGACGGCCGGGCAATCCGGCCGTTTTGCACGACACGCAATGATGCGTATTCTGGTCTCGCGAGGAGACCAAACGAGAGGATATTCTCTTGGACGATTACAGGAAGTTTGATCACCGGCGGCTCGAGCGCGTAGCACGCTGGCTGCCCGAGTTGTATGCGTGGCGCAGCGCCCGCGTGGCACCCATTGAAGACTGGACCTTCACCAGCGCTGACGGCGAAACAACCCAGCTCAAGCGCGGCGATGCCTGGCCGGTCGTAGATCCGCATCGACCGATTACCCTCACCGCCACGGCAACCGTTCCCGCAGATTGGGCAGGACAGCCTGTCGATATCCAGCTCTGGCTTGGCGGCGAAGGCTTCATCAAGTTCACTCCCGGCTTCCAGGCCGGGCTGAATCCGTTCCACCATGACTGGCAGATGACCGCATCGGCCACCGGCGGCGAGACCTTTGAGATCGAAGCCGAAGTGATGCCGAAGGGCATGTTCGGCTCGCACGTATACAGCCCCACCATTGGTCGGGCCGTGCTGGCGATTCCGCACCAGGAAGTGCGCGCGCTGTACACCGATCTCGAAGAAATCATCAAACTGGCCGAGCAACTCAAGGACCACGAAATCCTGCCGCGCCTGCTCGACTTGGTGGACGAAGCCTACAAGGCGATTTCGCCCTACTGGCCAACCAACACCGATATCACCACGACCCGACTGGCCAAGGGCGACCTCAGCCGCGGCCTCAGTTACAACACGGGCCTGGGCGATTATGGCCAACCCGGGTACAAGGGCGAACTGACCATCAGCGGTATTTGGCACATTCCGGCGCCCGATGCCGAAATCGCACCCCTCCCCAAGCAGGCGCTGCATGCCTGTGATACGGCTCGTGGCATCATCGCCGAAGGCCTGGACAAGCTGCGGGAAATGTATCCGCCGGTCGGTAGCGTGCTGCTCAGCGGCCATGCCCATATCGATCTTGCCTGGCTGTGGCCTGTGGCAGAAACCCGTCGCAAGGCGCGTCGCACCTTCAGTACCCAGCTGTGGTTGATGGAGAACTACAAAGACTTCATCTTTAACCAGAGCTCGGCGCAGGCGTACAAGTGGATCGAAGAAGACGATCCGGAACTGTTCACCCGCATCCAGCAGGCCGTTGCCGATGGCCGGTGGGAACCGGTGGGCGGCATGTGGGTGGAGCCCGATAGCCAGGTGAGCGGTGGCGAGGCGTATGTTCGCCAGCTGTTCTATGGCCAGCGCTATTTCGAGGACAAGTTTGGCCTGCGAAACTCCACTGCCTGGTTGCCGGATGTGTTTGGCTTCAGCGCCGCGGTACCACAGATCCTGCTCGGTGCCGGCGTGGAGAACTTCTTCACCATCAAGGTGACATGGAGCGAGGCGAACGTTTTCCCATACGACCTGTTCATGTGGGAAGGTCTCGATGGCAGCCGCGTGCTCACGCACACCTTCAACAACCCGGAAGGCGGCTATAACGGCGTTATCGAGCCGGTAGCCACATACAACACCTGGAAGAACTTCAGCGGCAAGCGCCTGCACGACCAAACCCTGCTCAGCTTCGGTTGGGGCGATGGCGGCGGTGGCCCAAGCCAGGACATGCTGGAGAAGTACAACCGCATCAAGGATTACCCGGTCCTGCCTCGACTCGAGATGGGCAAGGTCGAAGATTTCTTCGCCAGCCTGCCACAAAAGGGCCTGCCGGTGTATGTCGGCGAGCTCTACCTGGAACTTCACCGCGCCACCCTCACCACCCAGGCCCTGGTGAAGCAACTCATGCGCGAAGGCGAGCATCGTTTGGTGGAAGCCGAAGGCTTTGCCGCACTGGCCTCCCGCGATGGTGCAGCCTATCCTGATGCCGAAATCGACGCCAAGTGGCAGGACCTGCTCTACAACCAGTTCCACGATATCCTCCCGGGCAGCTCGATTAACGAGGTCTACCAGGATACCCATCCGCAGTTGCAGGCGGTGGTGGATACCGCCACGGCCATCCGCGATGCAGCCATTAGCGCCCGCATCGGCAATGGCACTGGTGCCTACGCAGTCACTAACCCGGGCCTCGATCCACGACCGCTCACAGCCATCCTGCCGGCCGATGCTAATGTTGGTGGCGAGCATACGCAGAAGGTGGCCGAGGGCGTGCTGATTCGTAACGCTGCCACCGCGCTGGGCGCGTTCGAGACCCGCATTATCTCTGCCGAGAGCGAATCGTCCGATTCCACCTCCAGCAGCGAATCGGTATCGGCAACCTCGCTTGGCCTGTCCCGCGTCCTCGAGAATGCCCTCATCCGGGCCGAAATCGGCGCCGATGGCACCCTCGTGAGTGTGTTCGACAAGCGCGCCGATCGCGAGACGTTGCGCGACCGCGGCAACCAGCTGTGGGCGTACAGCGACAAGCCTCGTGCCTGGGATGCATGGGATATCGACGAGACCTACGAGACGATCGGCGAGGAGATCCACGGGGTGGATTCGCTCGAGATCACTGAAGAGGGCCCGATTCGCGCCGCCGTAAAGGTGGTTCGCACCTTCCGCAGCAGTACCATCACCCAAACCTACAAGTTGATGGCAGAGAGCAGCCGGATTGATATCGAAACCGAGATCGACTGGCACGAGCGCATTACCCTTGTGCGCACGCAGTTCCCCACCACCATTCACACGCACAGCGCCACTTTCGAGACGATGTACGGTGTGCACCAGCGGCCAACCAACCGCAACACCTCGTGGGATCGGGCCCGATTCGAGGTCAGCGCCCATCGCTTTGCCGATCTCTCCGAGCCGGATTACGGTGTGGCCTTGCTGAACAATGCCAAATACGGCCATAGCGCCGTCGATGGCGTGCTGGGCATGAGCCTGGTACGTGGACCGATGTACCCGGATCCGTTCGCGGACGAGGGCCATCATCACTTCACCTACAGCTTCTTCCCCCACACCGGTGACTGGATCGATGCCAACGTCACAGCCGAGGCGCGCGCACTGAACGCGCCGATGGTGGTGACAGAAGTCGGCACCGATGCCGAGCCTGCCGCCCCGTTCGTAGTGAACGAAGGCGTGAAGCTTGGCCTGGGCACCATCAAGCAGGCGCACGATCGCGACGGCATCACCATTCGTGTGTACGAACCGCATGGTATCCGCGGTGTCACCAGCCTCACGTTCGACCGACCGATTGCCTCCGTCGATCGCACCAACCTGCTGGAAGAAGACGCCGATGGTGAGGAAATCACCGTCGATGGCTCTACCGCCACGTTCCGCGTCCGCCCGTTCGAGATCGTAACGTTGGTAGTTGCGTTCGCGTAACGCCTGATCGCAGCACCAGCACGAGAGCCACCCGCATGGGTGGCTCTCGCCGTTTCCGTTGTATGCTCTGATAGTGCTTTGGGCCGATGGCCCATGTTGTTAACGAGATGCGAGTTTCTGCATGCCGCTTAGTGTCCTGCCCCGAAAGCGCCCCATCTGGATCGAGCCGGAGCCGATTCCGGCAACGTTCGATTGGTCCCAACTGCATAGCCA
>DJVD01000174.1 GCA_002440805.1 Chloroflexi bacterium UBA6265 | reverse complement strand
GGTACTGCTCCACACATAGCCTCCCAGTACATCGAGGGTGTACGCCGGGAGCGACGCTACCTGGCTGGAAGCAATCACGCTGGCCGGGCAGAGCAAACAGGCCATCAGGGCAAAACCAAGCGTGAGCGGCAGCAGCAACGTGGTAGATAGCCGGAACAGGAGCTTCATGAAGGCTACTCGCGGGCCTTCATTCGCTGCAGCCGCAGGAAGGCCGTAGCCATTTTCAATACACTGCGGACTTCTGCGCGGGCCTGCACCTCGATATCGTCGTCGTTCAGCAGGAGCACCAGGTCCACCATGGCTGGATCGTCCCACAGCTCGGAACGAAACCCGGCGGAGGCCAACAGGCGATCACGATCGATCCCCGGCAACACCATCGCCTCGGCGATCTGCACGATGCTTGGCCGTTCCGGGGCGCGCTGGCCCTGCTCGAATCGGGTAATGGTGCTGGGATCGAGATTGGCGCGTTTGGCCAACTCGGCCTTCGACAAGCCGCGTTCTTCCCGCAATTTGACGAGGAGATCCTGGAATGAACGAGCGACAGGCGGGCGATGGGTTGGAGATGTGTTTTCGCTGCGCAGCAGTGATTCCTGCTGAAGAATGTTCTGTTGGCTCACAACACGGTCTTCCATGAACCACCCTTCGCACACTAAACCGTCGATACAACCATTAGCATACCCTGTCGTCGCAAGCGCCCGGGAGCATCGCGATGCAGGACGTGATCGTGCTTCCTTGTTATACTTATTCGTAGATGAGAATGATTCGCAACTCTGATGATATTGATCGGATTTCACGGGATTTCAATGGCACAAACACTGGCAGCAACGCCCACCACCGCTCTAAAACCGACCCACGTTCAGGCATGGATGCGGGATAACGTGCTGGCCGCATTGGCGATCGGATCCTGGGTATTCACCGTGCTCGGGTTTGTGCTGGATCACTATGTGGACGTTCCGCACGCGTCCGTAGTTGGCGTGTTTGTAATTGCCTACCTGATGGGTGGCACCCTGGCCACGCGCGATGCTATTCGCGACCTTGTCAACGGCCACGTCAATGTCGATCTCCTCATGGTGCTTGCCGCTGCCGGTGCCGCGGTGCTGGGTCAATGGCTGGAAGGTGCCATCCTGCTCAGCCTGTTCTCCACCTCCAACGCCCTTGAGTTCTATTCCATGAATCGCACCCGTGATGCAGTGCGGGCGCTGATGGACCTGACCCCACCAACCGCCCGCATCGAGCGCGACGGCAATCACGTGATGATCGATATCGCAGACGTGCGGATTGGCGATACCGTGCTAATTCAGCCAGGAGAACGGATCCCGGTCGACGGCCGCATCGCCGAAGGTCAGTCCGCTGTCGACCAGGCAGCGATCACGGGCGAATCGATCCCCGTGCAACGCATGCCTGGCGACGAAGTGTTCGCAGGCACGATCAACGGCAATGGCTCGCTACATGTCAAAGTCACCAAGCTTGCCACCGATACCACCATTGCCCGCATCGTTAAGCTGGTATCCGATGCGCAAGACGATCAATCGGACTTGCAGGAATTCGCCGAGGGCTTTGAGGGCAAATACGCCGTGTTTGTCATTCTCTTCTCGGCGCTGGTCACGCTGGTGCCGATGGTCTACGGTGTCGATCGCGGCGATGCGTTTTATCGCGGCATGACGTTGCTGGTGGTGATGAGCCCCTGCGCGCTGGTGATCAGCACTCCGGCCGCTACCCTGAGTGCCCTGGCCAATGCCGCCCGCAAAGGCATCCTGGTTAAGGGTGGTCGCGCCATGGACGCCCTCGGTTCGGTGGATACCGTCGCCTTCGACAAAACCGGTACGCTCACCGTCGGGCGTCCGAACCTGACCGATATCGTCACGCTCAACGGCATCGATGCCGAGCATCTCCTGGCCACCACCGCTGCCGCCGAACGCCTGAGCGAACACCCGATTGGGGAAGCGATTGTGCAGGCGGCGTTGCGCGATGGATTGAGCCTGCCGCCAGCCAGCAACCTTGAGGCCGTTCCCGGCCACGGCATCATCGCGACGGTTGATGGCCAACGCATGGTGATGGGCAACGATCGCATGATGGAACGGGAAGGATTAACCATCTCCGAAATCGCTCGATCCCATCAACATCGACTCAGCGATGAAGGCAAGAGCACGCTATTTGTTGCCACGTCCACCGGGGTCATCGGTGTATTGGCCGTGGCCGATGTGCTGCGTCCGCATGTGGCCGAGACCATCGCCCAACTGCGGGCGGCCGGCGTGAAGCGCACCGTCATGCTTACCGGCGACAACAACCGTGTAGCTGCCGCAATCGCCCGAGAGATCGGCATCGACGATGTTCGCGCCAACCTGCTGCCGGAAGACAAACTGACGGCAATCGATGAGCTGCGAACACACGGCAAGGTGGCGATGCTTGGCGATGGCGTCAACGATGCGCCCGCACTGGCGAAGGCCGATGTTGGTATCGCCATGGGTGGCGCTGGCACTGATGCCGCGCTGGAGACCGCCGATGTCGTGTTGATGAGCGACGACCTCACCCGAGTCAGCTACTCTATTGGACTCAGCCGCAAGATGCGCGGGATTATTCGCGTCAACCTGGCCTTTGCCATTGGCGTCATCGCTGTGCTGGCTGTCGCCAACCTGCTGGTGGGCATCCCGTTGCCGCTCGGTGTGGTGGGCCACGAGGGCAGCACGGTGCTGGTCATCCTCAACGGACTGCGGCTGCTCGGGTATGGCGGTGGCTGGAGCGACCTCCTTCATCGCCACGAGGCCGAACACCCCCAAGAGCTGCCTGCCTATCGGGTAGTGGCTGCTTAACTGGAAACAGAAGCGCCGGTCACCTCAATGGCGACCGGCGCTTCTCCATTTCTGCTACTGCGATTGTTGCGGTTTAGGCGTCCCTTCCACATGCAGGTGGGGTACCCAACCCAGCCACGATGGCCACCACCAGGCGCGGGCGCCCAGCAGTTTCAACCCGGCGGGCAACAGGATAGACCGGATCAATGTCACATCCAGCGCAATGGCCAGGGCGAGCCCAAAGCCCATCTGCTGCATCTCGACGCTGCGGCTAAGCGTGAAGCTCCCGAACACCGCCACCATAATCACCGCAGCACCTGTGATGATCTTGCCGGTGTGATCCACCCCTTCAACGATGGCCGTATCGACATCGTGCGTGCGATCCCATTCCTCGCGGATGCGGCTGAGAATGAAGACGTGATAATCCATGCTGAGGCCGAACAACATGCAGAAGAGCATGATTGGCAGCCAGTTGACGATGGTTTCTACCTGTTTGAATCCCAGCGTATCCACCAGGAAGCCATGCTGGAACACCAGCACGATGACACCGTACGCCGCTCCAACCGAGAGCAGGTTCAACACCACAGACAGAACCGGTACGGCCAACGAACGGAATGCCAGCATCATCACTACGAAGCACAAGGTGAGCACAAATCCCACAACCAGGGGCATGCTATCCGTGAGCATGTGGTTGAAATCGTAGGTGAACGCCGGTTCGCCGCCGACCAGCACCTTATCAAGATTCATGTCGGGCAAGATTTCGTCCCGCAGGAGGGTGATCTTGTCTTGTGCAGTTGGGCTGTAGCTATCCACCGTAAACGGGGCGCTAACCACCATGACGGATTTATCGTCGCTTATGGATACCGTGCCTGGGCCAAAAGTGCCTTCCGCCTCAAGGGCTGCCAGTATGCGGTCGGCGTTCTCTTGCGTAGCGCTGTCGCCCGTCATCACGATTTTCAGCGGCGAATCCTGGCCGGCCGAAAAATCCTCGGCGATGATCCGGTACGTTTGCAACATGCGGCTTTCCGGCATATCGAACGCGGATGGCTGGCCGATTTCCATCGACAAAAGCGGTGCTGCTGCAAGTAGCAACAAGGCTGCAACGCCCGCGCCGTACATGATCGGCCGTTTCGCGACGCTCTTGGCAAGCACACCCCACGCGCCGACATGACTTTCATCGAAATACGCCGTCGAACGACTGGCATCCTGCGCCCGGAGTCTCCTGATGGTGCCCATGCGGGGGAAGTTGATCCAGTCACCAATCAACCCGACCAGTGCCGGCAGCAGCGTAAGGGCACCGATCACGGCCACGAACACCGCCATCGACATGGCGATGCCCATACCCTGGAACTCCGCCATCGGAACCAGGAACACGCCGAACAGGGCCAGGACGGTGGTAAGCCCGCTGAACAGCACGGCTTTACCGGCGCTTGCAGATGCGAGTTCGATGGCATCCAACTTCAGCGATCCCAGCTTCCGCTCTTCCCGGTAGCGCTCCAGCAACACCAGGGAGTAATCGATACCCACCGCCAAACCAATCATGGTGAGCAAGGTGAATCCGATATCACTCATGTACATCGTGCTGCCGATAATTGAGACCAGGCCGGTACCGGTCACAATCGTGACAACACCCAGCACAAGCGGGAGGCCGGCAGCAACCAGGGCCCCGAACACAATGATCATGACGATCAGCGCAGTCGGCAGGCCAATGGTGACATCCTTCTCAAGATCTTCATCGACAATCTCGCCAATTTCACCACTACTGACATCACCGACTGAACCGACGAAGAAGCCCGGGGATGTGGACGTGGTGATAACGTGGTCCCACTCTTCCCAGCGGTCGACGTAATCGGACCACTGTCCCTCAAGCTGCACCGGGATCAACAGCGTCTGCCTGTCCTCGCTTACCAGCCCCTGCATCTGGGGATTCGCGGTGTCCTCGTAGTAATAGGAAACCCCGACGACACTGCCATCGAAATCACCGAGGTTTTGCATCAAGGCATCAGCGACCGCCTGAAATTCGGGATCGTCGACCACGAACTCGCCACTATGGACGACCAACATCTCACTGGCTGCGGAGGTGTTAAACGCCTGTTCTTCAATATGTAACGCTTCCTGCGATTCCACTGTGCCCAGGAAGGCGTCCTCGTTCTCCACCTGGGTCACCCTGCCTCCGACGGTAACAATCGTAGCTGCGAGGACGATCCAGACCGCAATCACCCACCACGGGCGAGCTGCACTAAAACGACCAATCCTTCCTGTCACACTGCTTCGTGAATCCATCTCTTAACTCCACACGACTCTGACCGAGGAGAATTCCTCACTCGAGGTCAGTGTCGTCCCGCAACGGGGTGGAGACGGAGAAGGCATACGGTAAACATAATGGTAGGGATAACCAGAAACGGTCGGTGGGGATTTCTGGGGGCCACAATGTCCAGGGCAGGCGGCTTTAGGCGCCTGCCCTGCGCACTCAGGGAATGATGATCTCTGCTTCCAGCGGCACATTGAGCAGCTCGGCCTGTGGCTGGCCCTCGGGACTCATGGATTCAACAACAATCTCGAACGTGTAGGTGCCCGCTTCCCAGTCTGTGGCGGGAATGTAGCGTGCGCTAAGCACATTCTCTCCGTTGACCAGAACCTGGCTTGAGGCAAGCGGAAACTTCTCCACAAGTTTTCCATCTCGCGACACGATCAACGTCACGTTCGCCGCCGCGATTTGCTGTCCCGCGTTGTCGAGCGTAACTGTCACATTCGCAAAGGCGATTTCCTCGGCATTCGGCTCGATTGCATACTCGCCGAGCGTGAACTGTGCGGGCCGTTCGCTGGACATCACCGTGAGCGTGGCGCTCTGGATCGCTGCCGTCGCACCCGAATCCGAATCCTCCAGTGTAAGCAACAGTGTGTAGTCTCCGGGCTCAAGTGCAACGGGAAGGCGAACCGCGATGTCCGTGGTCAGGCCAGCGTAAACTGACCCGAGCTCGACAGGGCTGGTGAACACCACCTCGCCCTCGCTATCTGTAAGCTCCATCGTGCCGGCTGGCCGAACAAGATAATTGCCCGTGTTGGTAATAGGGACGACGATATTCTCACGATTCATGATGGGTTCACCGAGCGTGAAGGACTGGTGCATTTCCCCTGGAACCAGAATCCCCACGGCCATCGCAAAACGGATGCGCTGATCAATAAGGTCCACTCCAGGTATTGGGAAGGTATCCTCTGTTTCGGCCACGAGGGATGAAATGTATTGCCCTGGTGCGGTACCTGCTGGCACATTCACCGTGAAAGGGATGATCACGGTCTCACCAGGCTGGAGCGTCATCTCCTGGTCGGGGTAGGTGATCCATGTGGCAGATCCGTGAAGCTCTGCATCTCGTGGGCCGGCAACATACCCACCATTCGCACCACTGGTGGCAGTCGTCAGATAGAGGCGAAGATTAACCGGAGAGTCACCGAAATTGAGAAGGGATGCCTCCAGTGTCACTGAGGTGCCAGCGAGAACTTCGACATCATCGAAATACGAGGCCCCATTTTCTCCAACCGGGTTGAGGGCAAACCTGGTTGCCAATGACGGATCCGGCGTCGCGACTGGCGCCTCGGGAGGATCCTGTGCCAGGGCGAACCCAGAACCTGTCAGGGAAATGGAAACACCTATCAATACGGCGCTCACAAGGGCCAGGATACGACTGAAAGTGGTGTTCACCGGCAAATCTCCTCAGGTATCACTGGCAGTGGACGGCAATCTCCACCGCTTGAATACAGTTGCGCATCTCGAATTGGGGAGGT
>DJVD01000048.1 GCA_002440805.1 Chloroflexi bacterium UBA6265 | reverse complement strand
AAGATGTAGCGGAACATGAGCAGGAACATCAGCGGCATCACGGTCACGCCGATCAGCCAATCCAATTGACGCGGAATCCGCAGCAGGCTGCGCCACGCCAGAACGGTCGAATCGCTCAGCGCCTGGGCGAACGATGACTTCTCATGCGGTGTCAGGTCCAGGGTTGTGCTGAGTTTGTCCTGCGCGATTGCAGGAACTGCCAGGTTACTCGTAGCTGCCATTGACTTCGGCTCCATTCTCGGCTGCATGGCCGGTAAGCTGCAGGAATACATCATCGAGGGTCGGGCGGCGCAGGCTGAAGTCGGTCAGGTGTAAGCCCTCATCATCCAGGCCGCGCACCGCTACCGCGAGGCCGGCGGCCCCGGCCGGATAGGGCACGGTGAGCCGACGGTTACCGGCATCCACACGGACATCGGCGTTGGCCATGCCCCATTGATCGGAAAGCCGCATCAGCGATGCTTCGGCGGCCACCAGGTCCGTATCGTCGCTCACGGAGATATCGAGGCGCTCGCCACCAAGCTGTGTCTTCAATTCATCGGCCGTGCCCTTGGCAATCACCAGGCCGTGATCGATCACCATGATCTCATGGGCCAACCGATCGGCCTCTTCCAGGTACTGCGTGGTGAGCAGCACCGTGGTGCCATCGGCCACCAGGTTCTCGATCACCTTCCACATATCGGCGCGACTGCGCGGATCGAGGCCCGTGGTGGGCTCATCCAGCACCAGCACCGGTGGCGCCACGATCAGGCTGGCGGCCAGGTCCAGCCGGCGTCGCATACCACCGGAGTAGGTTTTCAGCATCCGGTCGCCAGCGTCGCTGAGTCCGAACTGGGCCAGTAGCTCCTCGGCGCGTTGGGCGGCCACTTTCCTCGGCAGCCTGTACAGCTGGCCGAACATCATCAGGTTCTCGCGACCGGTGAGGATCTCATCCACGGCCGCATATTGGCCGGATAGGCCGATCACACTGCGGGCCTTGTCGGGATGCCTCAGCACATCTACCCCGGCAACCTCAACCTCGCCGGCATCCGGCTTCAGCAGGGTCGTCAGGATACGGACGGCGGTCGTCTTGCCGGCGCCGTTCGGCCCCAGCATGCCCAGCACCGTGCCGGTGCGCACCGCGATATCCACACCCTTCAGGGCTTCGGTCTCGCCATAACGCTTTTTCAGGCCCGTTGCCCGTACGGCATAGTCACCATCGTATTTGGGATGTTGCGCCATGTTCACTCCTCTGAATCCGCACTTCACCATCTTGTCGGCGGCGCGCTAGTGTACACGATCAAACCGGAACGCGTGCGCTGCCGAATGGCGGAGTACACTTGCGTGCAAGCGTCGCCGAACCAGGCGACATCGCAAGGATGCATGTCGGTGCGGACAGGATGCTTCCTCATTCTTGCGATTTGCCATAACGACCGCTGCGGGAGCCCGGAGGGCCGGGCTGAGAGGGCGATAACCGCCGACCGCCAACCTGATCCGGATTATGCCGGCGTAGGAAATGCGATGACCCCACCAGTTCTCGACATCACCGATCTCAGTGCTACCTATATGGAAGATGGCCGCCAATTGTTGGCCTTGCAGCACGTGAATATCCGTGTGCAGCCAGGCGAATTCGTCTGCCTGATCGGACCGTCCGGCAGCGGCAAGAGCACGCTGCTGGATATCATTTCCGGGTTGTTCGCCGAAACCCACGGCACCCTCGCGATTGATGGCAAGGTGCTCACGCCGTCCCAACGCCCCGGTGCCACCAGTTATATGCGTCAGCGCGACCTGCTGATGCCGTGGCGAAACGCGCTGGAGAATGCCGCCCTGGCACTGGAAGTGCACGGTTATTCGCCTGCCGAAGCGCGCGATCGCGCCGCCGCCCGCTTTGAGGAGTTCGGGCTCGCCGGTTTCGAGCAGAGTTACCCCGCCCAGCTCAGTGGCGGCATGCGACAGCGCGTGGCTTTTTTGCGCACCGTCCTGGCCGATCGCGATTTGCTGATGCTGGATGAGCCCTTCGGCGCGCTCGATGCGCTCAATCGTGCCGCCCTGCAGCAATGGCTGGTGCGCATGTGGGAGCATCAAAAACAAGGCGTGGTGATGGTGACCCACGATGTCGACGAGGCCGTGTTTCTCGCCGATCGCGTCATCGTTCTCTCCGCCCGGCCCGGTACCGTAGTGCACGAGGAGATCATCAACCTGTCGCGACCGCGCACCCGCGCCATGGTCACTGCGCCCACCTTCCTTGCCCATCGCGCCGTGCTGCTGGATGCGCTCGGCCTGCTGGAGGAGGTGGGGGTATGAGCGATCGGATTGCCCGCATCCTCGGCCCGGTGTTGCTGATCGTGACCTTGATCGCGATCTGGGAGATCTGGGTGCATCTCGCCGATACACCGCGTTGGATGCTGCCTGCGCCCAGCGATATTCTCGAATCGTTCCGCACCGACCAGCAACTGCTGGCCAAACACACCTGGGTAACGCTGCAGGAGGTGTTGATTGGCTTCGGCATTGCCCTGGTAGCCGGGATCCTGACAGGCGTCGCCATCGATAGTTCCCGCATTATCGAGCGCGCCCTCTATCCGCTGCTGATCGCCAGCCAGACCATTCCGATGGTGGTGCTGGCACCGCTGTTCCTGATCTGGTTTGGCTACGGCCTGTTGCCGAAGGTTCTGATCACCGCCCTGGTGGCGTACTTCCCCCTGGCTGTGAACACAGTGGATGGCCTGAAGAGCACCGATCGTGAACTGATGAAATTGCTGCGGTCCATGGGCAGCACCCGCTGGCAGATGTTCCGCCTCGCCAAGGCCCCGTCAGCCCTGCCGCTGATTTTCAGCGGCGCCCGCATTTCGGTGGCGTTCTCGGTGATCGGCGCGGTATTCGGCGAGTTTGTGGGCGCCAAGGCCGGTCTCGGCTACCTGATGGATCGCTCGGCGCCCCAGTTCGAAACCCCGCGCGTCTTCGCCTGCATCGTGATCCTCGCGGTCATGGGCGTATCGCTCTTCCTGGTGGTATCGCTGGTGGAGCGGCTTGCGCTGCCGTGGCGTCGCTACGTCTCGGAATCCTGATCAGGAGCAATCCGTCACAAACTGTCGTATACGATCTCCCCGTACGTACGCGGATATCTGCATAAAACAGCGATTCGGCGCGGAAATCCCGTCCACGCCGCAGTGGCGTTTGTTGCGCCGCTGTTGGATGGTGTTGTAAGGTGGAACGTACGTAATGGTGCAATGGGTAATTTTCTGGCTGGGAAGTTGCTTAACGTCCGCATCATTGGCGCCCCACACGTCCCGCTTTCTTTCTTTTGCGTGTGGAGTAGACAGGCGCTTACACCTTCGGAGGGGAGGGGTGAGTGTTCACAAGGAGTTCCGCTACGTGAACAATCAGGATTCTTCGGCACCACGCACATTGTGGTCGCCAATTTACCGGGCACTCGTGCTTGCGGTGATGTTCGGGATGGTATTTGGTGGGTTCCTGCTGGTGCAGCCGCAGGCTGCCAGCGCCCAATCCGCCGCTGTCGTTACGGACTACCTCAATCTTCGCTCCGAGCCGAGCACCAGTGGCGGCATCATCACCGTGATGGCGCCGGGTGCGTCCGTCTCAATCACTGGCGCCGGCCAGAACGGGTTCTTGCCCGTCACCCACGGTGGGAACAGCGGTTGGGCCCATGCCGACTGGATTTCCGTCGGCGGTTCCGCTCCTGCCACCAATACCGGTGCCACCGGCAGTGCCACAGTGATCGACGGCGCCCTGAACCTGCGTGGTGGTCCCAGCACCGGGCATTCCATCATTAGCGTGATGCCAAACGGCACCACCGTCAGCCTTACGGGCGAAGCCTCCGGTGGCTTCCTTGGCGTGGTCTACAACGGCACCAGTGGCTGGGCGTTTGCCGATTACCTTCGCNNAGCGGCCCGAGCACGGGTAACTCCGTGATCACGGTGATGCCAAATGGCGCAGCCGTCAGCCTCACAGGCCAGGCCTCTGGTGGTTTCCTGGGTGTGGTGTACAACGGCACCAATGGTTGGGCGTTCGCCGAGTACCTCAGCACCAGCGGTGCTGCGGCACCGTCGCAGCGCAGCGCGCCATCCAGCCCGAGCGTGGGCGATACCGTCACCGGCACCATGGTGACCACCTCGTCGCTGAACATGCGCAGTGGTGCCAGCACCAGCAACACCATCATCACCACCATCCCGGGTGGCGCAACGGTCGAGATCATGGGCAGTGCCAGCGGTGGTTGGTACCCGGTGCGATACGCTGGCAACAAGGGCTGGAGCCATGGTGATTGGCTCACCGCTGGAGGTGGTAGCACCCCGGCACCCAGCCAGCCGGCACCAACACCAGCCCCGGCACCGTCTGCAGGTACCCCCATTGGCAATACCGTGGTCGGCACCATGTATGTTTCCACCGGCCTTAACCTGCGATCGGGTCCCGGCACCAGCAACAGTGTGATTACCGTGATGCCGGCTGGCGCCACCGTCAGCGTGATGGGGAGCCCGGTCAGTGGTTTCTATCCGCTTACATTTGCCGGTACCAAGGGCTGGGCCTCTGGCGAGTATCTCCAGAGCACGGCACCGGCCGTGCCGACGCCGCCGAGCGGCAGTGCCTACACCAAGGATGAGATTATCCAGATCATCTATGCCGCCGCCGACAAGTACGGCCAGCCGCGCGCCGATATGCTGCGCGTTGCCCAGTGCGAAAGCGTGCTGGATCCGAACGCGGTCAATCCGTACAGCAATGCCAGCGGGCTCTTCCAGTTCCTGCCGGGCACCTTCGCCACCACCCCGTTCGCGGGCCAGGATATCTTCGATCCGGTGGTGAATGCGAACGCTGCCGGCTGGATGTGGCAGAACGGCATGCGCAATCACTGGGTTTGTCAGTAACAAACCAGCAAAAGTGCAGGAACGAGCCCGGGTTTAACCCGGGCTCGTTTGCGCGGGTGGTTATCCGCACCCTCACCCGCCTACAATGGGCCATGCCTAAACACGGGCCATTCCTTTGCCGTCTTAACGAGAACCCAACATGAACACTACCCAATCAGACATTTTTCGCAGCACCGGCTCCACCTGGTTTAGCGCCATCGTGGCCATCTACGTTGCTGCGCTTATTACCGCCAA
>DJVD01000301.1 GCA_002440805.1 Chloroflexi bacterium UBA6265 | reverse complement strand
CCTGCTGGCAAACAGGGCGGGAACGCTGGGCGTGCTTGAAGCCAGTTGGCGCACCCCGCCGGGCGAATGGAGCGTGAGCATTTACGGCACCAGGGGCAGCGCCACGTTCGATTACGCCACAGGGTTGGGCACCCGCACATCGGCCACCGGCGACGTGACTGCGCTTGAGTTTGCGCCGGGCGATAGATTCAGCGCCGAGTTCCGGCATGTTGCTGATGTCTGGCGACACGGTGGGGAGCCGCTGGCCAGCGTCGCAGATGGGCTGGCCGCCAATCGCATTCTTGCCGAAGCCTATGCGAACTACGCAGGCTGATCCGGGTCTATTCCTGCGCCAGCAAGAAAAGTGGATCGCGATGCAGAATGGGCATCAGTACATCCCGCATCGCCCCGGCATCAATCAAGGTGCTGTCGGTCTGACCGATGGAGAGCGTACGTTGCGCACCCGCTGCCGTTAGTGGCTCACCTACCACCGTAAAATCCCGCGGCAGGTTGAATTCACTGTAGCGGTCCTGCCACAGGTGCAAACGATTGCGCACAATCACATCGCGACCATCCGGCAAGGTGACGCAGCCATCGGTGAACGCCGGCTGCAGGTGGTAGGGAACGTCGGCAATCTCCTCAATGCAATGAAGCGAGGTGTTGCTATCGTGGGTAACACCGCCGAGCAGCAGGATCTTGCCACCGTTTTCCATCAAACGAAAATACGGGCTCGCCTGGTCGCATGGTGATGCGCCCAATTCATGGCCTTGCGTCCACCCTTCACGGTTGGCCCCGATTGCTGCTACCGAGTGGGTGGGGTGAATGCTGCGCACTGCATCGCGATGCTGACGGGCGGTTTCGGGAATCAGGCCGGTCCAACACGGCGTGGTGGCCAGATCGATGACGGGCGGTTGATCGGGGCCGTCATGCTTCGATCCGGTGAGCGTGGGGAACAAAACCGTCCCCTCCTCGCCCACGGCCTCCAGCAAGGCGGCAATGACCGCCTGCGGGCCACCATCAACATAGCCCAGACCCTTCATCGAGGAATGAACCAAGACCACATCGCCCATGGACAGGCCCAGGATGCGCAGTTCTGTTGTCAGCCAGTCGTGCGGCATTGCATTACCTCGTGGTCGCTCTAGTTGATGGCCACCCGCTTGAATCGTTTCTTACCAGCGCGGAGCAACACCGCCGTAGCATCGCCCATCACACTGCTGAACGGCACATCGACATCGGTGATTTGGTGGTCGTCCACCCGCAAGCCGCCTTGCTGGGCCAGCCGACGGGCCTCTCCCCTGCTTTTCGCCAGCTCGGCGGCAACAAAGGCATCGGCCAAGGTGAATTCGTCTGATAGATCCGCTGTGGCCAGCTCCGTCGTCGGCAGTGATGCATCGGACGCAACCGGGCCAGATCCCGATCCGGCGAAGAGCGCCCTGGTGGCCGCCTCAGCTTGCTCGGCCGCGTCACGTCCATGTGCCTGGGCGGTGGCCTCATAGGCCAGCACGCGCTTGGCTTCGCGCAGTGCTTCGCCCTGCACACTGGTGAGTTCGGCGATCTCTTCATCGAGGATGTAGGTGAACCGCTTCAGGTAGGTCTCCACCATCGCGTCATCCGTATTCACCCAGTACTGGTAGTAGTCGTACGGGCTGAACATCTCCGGGTTCAGCCACACACGCAGGCCGGATCCGGTCTTGCCCATTTTCTCACCACTGGTGGTCGTGATGAGAGGTTGCACAAGAGCGTAAGCCTTGGCCGCGTCGGCGCGCCGAATCAGGTCGACGCCGCCAAGGATGTTGCTCCACTGATCGCTGCCACCCAGCTGCAGCGTGCAGCCCATCTCCCGGAAGAGATGCAGGAAATCGTAGCCTTGCACCAGTCGATAATTGAACTCGACGAAGTTGAGGCCGCCGGTCTCAAAGCGCTTCTTGTAGGTTTCGGTGGCCAGCATTTCGTTGACGCTGAAGTGACGGCCGATATCGCGCAGGAACGGGATGTACTCCAGCTTCAGCAACCAGTCAGCATTGTTCACCAATGTCGCGGCCTGGTTGTCGCCAAATTTTCCGCCTTCGAAATCGAGGTACTTGGCCAACTGGGCGCTGATTCCGCGCAGGTTGTGCTCCAGGTCCTCCAAGCGGATGATCTCACGGGCACTGGTGCGTCCCGTGGGATCGCCCACCATGGCGGTGCCGCCACCGGCAACGGCAATGGGCCGATGGCCGAATCGCTGCAGGGTACCGTGCAACATCAGGGTGGCCATATGGCCGGCATGCAGGCTCTCGCCGGTGGGATCGTAGCCGATGTAATAGGTGCGGCTGCCAGATTCGAGGTGATCGCGCAGGCCCGCTTCGTCAGTCACATCGTGAACAAACCCGCGTGTATGCAGGTAGTCCACAGCAGCGATACCATGAGCACGCGCATGTTCCGGGGCGCTGATCCTGCCGCCGGGAGTTCTGAATACCACCGATTCCGCCTGCGAGGTCATGTTGTGCCTTTCACTGGATGCCGATTGAAGTTAAGAGGATGGCCCGGGCGTGCGCCCGAGCCATCTTCACGAAAATTCTGGCCTGGGTTTGGGACTAGATTTGTCCGTTGAGGAAACCCTGCACATAACCCGGCAGCTGGGCCCAGTCACCCTGGTACACCCACATGCCACCGGCAACGACATCCCCCCACAACAGGTGGGTGATGGTGCCCCAGTACACATTTTCAGCCGGGATGTTTGGCGCGGCGGCAAGCAACTGCAGTTGAACTGCGGTTGGAATGGTGGTGATGACGGCATCGCTGGCGTTCTTCATCAATTCAGGCAGTTTGGCGACGTTCGCCGGATCCTGTGCCTTTTGCAGCAAGGCCGTCAGCACCAGCTGCTGGCGCATAACGCGGCCATCGTCCCCATCCTGGTGTCGAGTGCGCATCAGTTCCAGCGCTTGCTCGCCGTTCACCGTGATCTCACCAGCCGGGTAGAAGATTTCCTTCGTGCCGTAATCGAGGGTCGGATACGAATCGTCACGCAAGTCGTACGGGTTCACAATTGTGACGCCACCGAGGGTATCCACGATCTTCTGGACGCCTTCGAACCGAACCGAGAGGGCAGCATCGATGGTGAGGCCGAAGTTTT
>DJVD01000276.1 GCA_002440805.1 Chloroflexi bacterium UBA6265 | reverse complement strand
TTTGCATCGGCAACTCCTTCTCTCTCAGGCGAGGGTTATGTGCACGGCTTGAGGGAGTCAAACACGTCGATATAGAGGAAGAGCGATGATTGCCCAACCCACAGCGGGCGCGGTTCCGATCCCGGGACAATCTCATACGGGCAGGCGAGGGAGACGTTCACGTTGCTTCCCACCTCGGGATCATATTCGGCGGCTACAAAGTCGACCTGTCCATCCACAATGCCATCATCACACCCCCGCAGGCTGATCGGTCGCCTTTCATTGCGGAGCTGGGCGCAGTTCCCGGTGTCGATCACTAATTGACCTGTTTGCGCGTTCACAAACACAACGGAGATGTTGTAGCGATCTTTTGGTGCCTGCTTTTCCGCCTGTACCAGGAGCAGCGACACCGGGCCGTCGATGTCCATTGGCATGATGCTGACGATGTAGTCATCCATTTTTTCATGGCCAGCCGGTGCGGTTGTTTGGCGAATGGAGTAGGTGCTAAATGGGATATCGGCGAACTCCACCCGACCATCGGCATTCTCATCACACCCGATATTGCTGTAATTCACCAATTCGTAGCAGGCGCCAGGAAGAGCCTTACCAGTCTCCGGATCGCGCGTGATCAGGAAAAGGTCGGTCGAGCCCGCCCGCTGGTAGGCGGTTGCCACGAAATCGGTATTGCTCGCGTCCACCCTGATCCCGAACGGATCGACGTGGAGTTCGCTGCCGTCAGCATACGAAGGCACCACCTGGTAGGTGCCAAACGGGATATCCTGGAACAACACATTGCCATCGCGGTTTTCGTCGCAGCCCGTATTGCTGTAGTCCTCCAGGGTGTAGCACACGTCATATACGGGTTGGCCGGCAGTGTCCTGGGTCCAGATACGCACGTCCACACTGCCGCCGGTTTGCGCGGCAACAAATGGAGCGCCAGATACCAGCACCTCGAAGGCAATAATGCATGCCAGGAAGAAGCGAAGGAGCCTCATGGAACCCTCCCGGTTGAGCGATCACGCACCGAAACGAGCGGATCAAAGGGAATAGACATTGTGCCAAATGGCCAGTCGGATTCATCCATCTCATCGTGATTCCCGGCCGGATGCTGGCGCTTACCCTTTCACCGACCCGGCCATGATGCCGCGCACGAAATACTTGCCGAGAATGATGTAAATCAGCAGCGTTGGCAGGGCCGTGAGCACCGCCCCGGCCATCACGACATTCCATTCGATGCTGAACGAACCGCTAAGGTTATTGAGTGCCACCGTAATTGGCTGTCGCGCCGGATTGGTGATGACGGTGAGGCCGAAGAGGAACTCGTTCCAGATATTGGTGAACTGGAAAATGCCTACCACCACGAACGCAGGCACGCTGAGCGGCAGCATGATCTGGAAGAAGATTTGCAGCAACCCGGCGCCGTCTACGCGTGAGGCTTCCACGAGTTCCACTGGCACACTCGCGAAGTAGTTACGGAAAATCAGCGTGGTAAACGGCAAGCCGTAGACCACATGCACCAGGATCAGGCCCCAGATCGTGCCATACAGGCCGATGCTCTGCAGGAACTTGATCAGCGGAATCAGGATGCTCTGGTAGGGGATGAACATACCGAACAGCATCAGCGTGAACAACAGGTCGCTACCGCGGAACTTCCATTTGCTGAGGATGTAGCCATTCAGCGAGCCGAGGAATCCCGAAATCACGGTTGCCGGCACTACCAGGCTGACGCTGCTGAGCACATTGGGGCTCAGCTTCTCCCACGCCTGGCCATATCCACCGGATGTGAGCCGGTTCGGCAGTTCCCACATGCGGCTGAAGCTGACAACATCGGCCGTTTTGAGGCCATTCATCACCATGATGTACACGGGAATGAGATAGAACATCAACATAAACACCAGGAAGACCATCATCAGGATCTTGCCAGCGCTCCATCGCGTGCCGGTTCGTTTGGTGGGTGTGCTGAGGATTGTGGCCATAGCTACACCTCCTTCATCGAGCGGGCGAGATAGGGGACAATCACGAGGCTGACGAGCACCAGCATCACCACAGATGCGGCTGCACCCGTGTTGTATTCCAGCACCTTGAACGTTTTATCAAACATGAAAATGCCCGGCACTTCGGTGGCATAGCCCGGCCCTCGACCGGACATCGCGAAGACGAGATCGAAAATCTTCAGGCTGACGTGCCCCAGGATGATCATGGTGCTGATCGTGATGGGTTTGAGCAAGGGAATGATGATGTCGCGATAAAGCTGGAAGGTACTGGCACCATCCAGCGCCGCAGCCTCGCGCACCTCGTCGCTAATGGCAGCGAGTCCCGAAAGGTACATCGCCATCGCAAAGCCGCTGAGTTGCCATACGGCGGCGATAATCACCGGCAGCATCGCCATCGGGAAACCAAGCTGGGCCTTGATCCCGTCGGGCAGGGGAATGATGTTGGCCAAATCTCCCATCACGCGCGGATCAGTGATCCACTTTGGTGCAAATGGGCCTGCCCCAAACAGCCCCAGGAACCAGTTGACACCCAGCACATCCATCAGCAGGTTCAGGCCTGTTTCCGGATTGAAAATCCAGCGCCAGGCGACACCGGTCACGACAAACGAGAGCGCATAGGGGAAGAGGAACACATTACGGAAGAGCGCGTTGCCGGGGATGTGCTGGTCGAGCAGCACGGCAAACAACAGCCCAAGCCCTACGGCCAACAACAGGAAAAACACCGTAAAGATTAGTGTATTGCGGATATTAATCTGGAACCGGGTCATATTGAACAGCTTGTCATACACCGACAACAGTGGATCGGCCAGGCTAAGGTTCATGCGGGCGGTATCCCAGTTGGAAAGGGAAATCCACACCGTCATGCCGATGAAGCCATAGACAAAAATCGCCAGCGCGATCACGCTGGGCGAGAGCAAAAGAGGTCCAATTAATCGATCGTACCGTCCCCGTTTGGCCCGGCTTGCTTGCACATCCTGGGGAGCGATTATTTCGGCAGCCATTGCCGATCCTTTCCCGATACCCGAGCAGCGTGAAGGGGTGCGCCCTGGCGCACCCCTTCGTGAAAACTATGCGCCGAGCTCGGCAGCAGTGGCGGCGTCGGCAAGTTCCATCTGGAATGCCTCGGCATCCAGCGAAACAAGCAGATTCACGCACGCTTCGCCGATGGCAGCCTGGAACTGCGGATCGGCAGCAGCACCATGGGCGTTACTGGCCAACACCGCGGCTTTGGCGAAGTCGCCAGCGCTCCACTGGCCGTATTCGTTCAGTTGCGATGCATCCACGTCGGTGCGGGCAGGAATGCAGCCCTTGTTCGGCGCGAAGGCGAGTTGGGCATCGGCACTGCCGACGGCCTTCAGCCAGGTGCGGGCATTGTTCGGATGCGGTGCATCTACCGGCAGGACGAATCCATCCACCACCGAGATGTAGGATGCGGCCGAGCCAGGATGGGCCACGTACCCGATGTTGTCTTCCACACCGGCAACCACGGCATTACCGTATGCCCAGTCACCCATGCTGGTGAAGGCGGCAGTGCCTTCGATCACCTTGCTCATGGCGCCGTCCCAGGTAAGGGCCGGGTGATCGTCGTTGACGTAGCCAAGCATTTTGACCATGTCTTCGCAGGCGGCTTTTACTTCGTCGCCGGCCCAATCGGTGGTGCCGTCCCACAACCCGTTGTACACCTCGGGTCCGAGGCGGGCAGCCAGCACATTCTCAAACAGGTGTGGGGTCTCGAATCCGTCCTTGGATCCGAGTGCCAGCGGGGTGATGCCGGCTGCCATGAGCGTATCGGCAGCGGCGACAAAATCGTCGATGCTGAGCTCTTCGCCCACTTCGATGCCATTATCGGTGAGCACTTGCTTGTTGAAGAACACCACGTTGCCGCGATGCACACCAACCGGGATCACGTACTTCACATCGCCGATGGTGGATTGCGCGATCAGGCCTTCCGGAATCACATCCGCCCAGCCTTCTTCTTCCCACAGGTCGTCGATTGATTCGCAATAGCCAGGATCGACATAGCGGGCATTCAGTTCCTTGGCAAGGTGACTCTGCCAGCTGTCCGGCGGGTCGCCACCGGCAAGGCGGGTCTGCAGGGCGGCCTGGGCGTTGGCACCAGCACCACCGGCTACCGCTGCATTGATGATCTCGACATCGGGCGCCATCTCGCGGAATGCGTTGAACAGTTCCTCGAGGCCAGCGGCCTCGGAACCGGCTGTCCACCAGGAGAAGATTTCCAGCTGATCTTCAGCCTCGCCTTCCTGCGCGGCCAGCTTCATTCCCGGAAAGACACTCACGGCCGCGAAGGCTGCAGCACTACCGAGGGTGACGGTGCGCCGATTCACTTTGCGAGAACGGTAGAATTCCATTTGCTACTCCTGTTCTGTGAGACAGACACGGTCTCTCGCGGAAAACACACATGGAGATGCGGCATAAATCTTGTGCCCTGGGCTCACGTTATTACGTGTAAAGTTCATGATTCATCGCGCCCGCGTGTTTTCGAAGTCTCCAACAGTATACTGTACGTAAGGTGCTATTTGCCGGTTGCTGACCGTTAGTTCGGGGATGCGCGCCCGATTTTCCGTCCGGAATTTTCCGCGTCTCCACTGATACTTGCGGTGGGAATCACGCAGCCATATCATCACCTCTGCACACGTCGACCTCACGTTTATCGGCACTGGTTTGCCCTGGCAGGTATGCATGACACGCGGAATTCTGGCGTCGGTTTTCGCGAGTGTGATGTTCGGCACCATGTATTACATCGTGACGCTGATGGCGCCGCTCACCGCCCAGGAGATCTTTACCGCGCGGATGATGCTCACCGGGCCCCTGGTGTGCGTGGCGATCACCGTGATGCGGGAATGGCCGCTGGTGGGCGCTGCCGTCTTGCAGGTGCGATACCGACCCTGGCTGGTGCTGGTATATCTCCTGAATGCAGCAAATGTGGCCGGGCAACTGTGGCTTTTTATGTGGGCTCCCCTGCATGGGAAGGCGTTGGAAGCAAGCCTTGGCTACTTCCTGATGCCGCTGGTGATGGTGCTGATCGGGCGGGTGATCTATCGTGAGCCGATGAGCAGTTGGCAGATTGCCGCCACCGGTCTTGCTGCCCTGGGCGTGGGACATGAGCTGTGGCGCGTGGGGTCCTTCAGCTGGATTGTGCTGTTTATCGCGTTCGGATTCCCCATGTTGTTCGTTTTGCGTCGCGCGTTCCGCATTGCCGGGCAGGGTGGGGCACTGATCGAGCTCAATCTGGTGTTCCTTTTCGCGTGCGCACTGTTTGTTCGGGACGGATTCCCGTTTGCCTCGCTTACGCCCCAACTCTCCGGCCTTGTCCTGGTGATCGCGGCCATCAGTGCCGCCTCCATGCTCGCGTACTACGCCGCCAGCCGGCTGCTACCGTTCAGCCTGTTCGGATTGCTGGGATACCTGGAACCGGTGCTGCTGGCGATCGTTGCCTTTGTGCTGGGCGAGACATTGCAGCCGTCCGAGCTATTCACCTACGTGCCGATTTGGCTGGCGGTGATGGTGCTGGTGCTCGAAGGGGCACGAAGCGTGGCGCGGAGATCGCCTCGCGTCAGGACCATCTCCGCCACCCCTTGACCTTTCCGTAACGTCAACGTGTACGGTAAGGCCGGCGTCAATGACCGGAGGGTGAGATGGGCAAGCAATGGACAATCCAGGAAGTGGCGCAAGCCGCCGGCACCACCAGCCGCACGTTGCGACACTATGACGCCATCGGGATCCTGCATCCCTCGGCCATTGCGGCTAATGGCTACCGACTGTACGACGCATCGGCACTGGTTCGGCTGCAGCGAATCCTGGCGATGCGCGATCTTGGCATGAGCCTGGCGCACATCGGCACGGTGCTGGATCGGGAACGTTCGGAAGAAGAGGCGCTGGCCGCGTTGCATGCGCAACTCACGCAAGAATCGGCCCGCCTGCAGCAACAGATCGCCTCAGTTGAGCGCACGCTGGCGATAATACGGAACGGAGGCACACTGATGGCCAACGATATGTTTGATGGCTTTCAACACGAACAGTACAAGGATGAAGTGGAGCAGCGATGGGGCAAGGACGCTTACGCCCAGTCGGATGCATGGTGGAACGCCATGAGCACCGATGACAAGCGCGAATTCCAGCATCGCGTGGCTGCGCTGAATCACGATTGGCAGGCAGCCGCCGAAGCTGGCGCCTCCCCCGAAAGCGATACGGCTCAGGATCTTGCAGGCCAACACGTTGAGTGGTTACGCACGGTTCCCAACCAGGTGGATCAGGCCGGGTTCTGGCAGTACGTGCTCGGTTTGGCAGAGATGTACGTGAACGACCCGCGTTTCGCCGCCAACTATGGTGGGGCAACGGGCGCAACCCTTGTCCGCGATGCGCTGGAGATCTACGTCCAAAAGCACCTTTCTCGCCCGTAAGACGGCCATAAGCCAGAAAAACGCGCAAACCCCGTGTCATCTGACTCGGGGTTTGCGGTGCCATATCCCAGTTGGGAGCGTATCAGAGGAGGGAGTTACTCTCCGTGGCTGGTCATGGACGGGATAACGAGCACATTCAGCGTGCCATCGGCAAGCGTGCCTACGGCGATGACGTCGTAGAGCATGTTGCCTTCAAGGGCGACACCCGGCAGTGGCAGGGCCACATCGGTGGTTCCAGCAACACGAACTTCGAGGTCGTAGCTGCCGGCCGGAACTTCCAGGTAATCGCTGGCGGAACCGAAGGCCAGGTCGGAAATAAGGACGTCGCCGCCGGTGAGGGCGATATCAACAGCCGGGGCATCCGGTACGGCATGCATGACCTGTACCCGAGCCGAATCGGCGGCCATGTTGGAAAGATCGATTTCATAGACCTGCGGCGCGATTTCGGCAACGAAGCCGGTGGCGGCAACCTGGTAGGCCTTGCCTGCTTCAAGGGTGAGCGTGGCATCGATCACAGCTGTATCGATGGCGGCGCCGGTTGCAGTTACCTGGACCTGGTGTTCACCAGCTGGCAGGGCGACCCATTCGGTCCACCAGCCGAAGGCGAGGTTGGTCACAGCGGCGTCGCCATTGACGTAGATGTCCACATTGGGTGCATCGGGGGAAGCGTGCACCACACTGACGCAGGCATCGCCTTCAGCGCCAACACCAAGGACTGTTGTGCAATCCACACCCGACATGGCGTCGGGAGTGGCATCTTGCGCGGCTACGGCCTGGGCCGACAGCGGCATGAGCATGAACATAAGCGCGAGTACGAGTTTGACGATCCGAGGAGTTCCGAGAATGTTCTTCACTGCTTTCTCCTTTTCTTGCAGACCGATCTGCTGATTACTCCTTGTTCAGGATGGCCATCAGGTTGGCAATCTGGGCCAGGCCCGAAACGCCGACGAGGATGTAGATGATGCGGGAGAGGGCATTGACCTCACCAAAATCATTACCGGTGATAGCGGCGACGAGATCGAACTCGAATGCGCCGACGAGCAGCCAGTTGAGGGCACCGACGATGACCAGCAGAAGGGTGAGACCGTTGAGTGACTTTGGCATGATTCCTACTCCTTTTGAACCAATATCTAAACCTAACCTATAGGTATAGAAATACTGTATCATGGCCATATGCAATGTGCAAGGGGTATAGCTATACTTCGATGCAAGGTAGAGATTTCTGCCGCAGTCATAAGGAAACACACGCCATGAGCAGCGACAATTCGCCGGAGATGATCACCATCGGCCAGGCGGCAACCATCCTCTCCAGGGAGTTCCCGGATGTCTCGGTGTCGTCGCTACGCTTCCTGGAGCGGGAAGGCTTGTTATCGCCCCAGCGCAAGCCAGGCGGGCACCGGTTGTATGGCCCGGCGGATATGGAGCGAGCCCGGCGCATCAAGCAGTGGCAGGCGGAGCGCATTCCCTTAAAGGAAATCCGCATGCGGCTTGAACGCGCACCGCACCTTGATCAGATCTCTGGCGTGGTGGCGGAAATGACATCGTTGCTCCTGTCGGCCAACGATTTAGACAGCGCCATGGAGCTCCTCAACGATGTGTACCAGGCGGGAACACCGATGCTCACCATCTGCAACGATGTGCTGACGCCGGTATTGCGTAACCTCGGCGATGACCGCGGCAATCACCTGATTCCGGTGGATGTGCAGCTGGAGCTGGATGAGCGATTGGTGATGTTCTTTTCCCGGGTGACCGTGCGGCCAGAGAATGTCGCTGGCAAGCCGGTGATTGTCGCCGCCTGCCCTCCATGGGAGCGCCATGATATGCCGCTGCGGATGCTGGCAGCGCTGCTGACCGAGCGGGGAGCGGCAGTGCACTTTATCGGCGCCCAGGTCGATGGGGAATTCGTGCGCGATGCGATTACGCGGTTGCGGCCGGATAGCATTCTTATTTCCCTGACAGTTCGCCCACCCGGCAAGGCGGTGGCCTGGTTCAATGATCTCGTTTCCATCCTTGAGCCCCACCAACGGTTGGTGATAGGTGGCCTTGGGTCAACGTATTTACCGAAGTTCGATGCGCCCAACGTCAGTGTGCAGGGAATGCTTCCCTACGCTGAGACCACCGATCTCCTGATGAGCGAAGCCGTTTCAGGCACCAGCGAGGGCTGACGCGAGCGCACGCAGGCTGACTACCGCATCGCCATAGGTGAACACCGTTTCATCAACGTTCCCGAGCAAGCCGGCATCATACGGACCGCGCAGGTTCACGTGGATGCGTGTGGCAGTGGCCGGGGCGGCTGCCATCAGCCGGGCGCCAATGTCCTGCTGGTAGGTGTGCTGAATCGCATCGCGCGTGGCCACCACCAGCGTGTTGGCTTCGGCGACGGTGGCCAGCGCCGCGTCGCATTCCTCCACCGTATGCTCCCCACTGATCGTGATCACTGTCGCCGCTGGTAGATGCGTGCGAAGGGATTGCTCCATGACGGAGGGCAGATCGAACCGATCCACCACTTCCAGGTTTCGCAATCGCGCAAAGGCGACGATGACGGTATCGGGTTCATTCGGGATAACAGGCACTGCCGCGCCCGAGGCCGTGCGGATGGTGCGTTTCGCAAGGGCCTGCGCCGTTTCGCGGATCCGTTCAACGTCCGACTCCCCGGGCAAGGCTTCGCCGATGTCGAAGCGCTGGCGCAGGGTATCAACGCGCTCTGCGGTGGCGGTGAAGACAGAAATGTCCAGCCGACCGTTCTCCACCGCCGCCATCAACGCTGCATGACGCGCCAGCATTGACTCAGGTCCCTCGCTACTTTCCAGCAGGTCCACACCCGCCTGCTTGGCGAGAATCGCGGCTTCCTCCAACCCCCAATCGCGGGCGATTGCCTCCATGCTCATCGAATCCGTAACGATCAGGCCATCGAATCCGAGTTCCTCGCGCAGGAGTCCGGTGAGAATGCGGTTGCTGAGCGTGGCTGGACGGTCATCGAGGGCGGGGAAGAGGATGTGGGCCGTCATCACTGCCGGCACGTTGGCCGCGATCGCCGCCACGAACGGGACCAGTTCCATCTGCCGGAGCTCGTCCAGCGAAGAATCGATCACCGGCAGACCGTGGTGGCTATCCACATGGGTATTACCATGGCCGGGGAAGTGCTTGACGGTGGGGACCACACCTTCCTCGAGATGTCCGGCGATGGTCGCGACAACGGCGTTGCTCACGACCTCGGCGGTTTCGCCAAACGAACGGGTGCGAATGACCGGATTGTGGGGATTGTTGTTGATATCGGCCGTAGGGGCATAGTTCATATTGATGCCCACCTCGCGCAGTTGCCGGGCATTGATTCGCGCCGACTCCCTGATGGATTCGGTCGCCAAAAAGCCAAGACCCATCGCGCTCGGGACAGTGATCATGTCGGCCGGCAGCCGGGTCACAATCCCACCCTCCTGATCGGCGGCAATCAGCAAGGGCGGCATGCCCTCGTCCCGGGCGGCGGCCTGGAGTTGCCGGGTTAGTCCCTGGATTTGCTCGCGGCTGATGAGGTTATCGCCGAAAAAGAGGACGCCAGCCGGGCGGATAGCATTGAACGCTTTGCGGTCGGCTACCGTAAGTTCCGGCCCGAGGAAGCGAAACATGAGTGATTGACCCACAAGGGATGGCAGATGCGTCAAGGTGTCCTCCAGATTAATAGGCGGGTTCCCGGCATCAATTCTACCCTGAGTGCAGGCCATGCCGGGGTGCTACCCCAGAGCGAAGGAGAGTCATGATGAAATTTGTCCTGGAAATCAATCTCGAGCGCATACAGGAAGATCCGGCTGCCGAGCCCGGTTGCGCAGGGCGCAACCGGGGTGGGGCGGCGAAGCAGCTGGACCTGACCAGAGAGCAACGCGGACAGAGAATTGCGGCCGATGAATCGGTGATCGGCCTTTGGGAACTGCGCCACGGCAGTGATGTGGATTTAGGGGGTCACCAACCTGCCGACGGCTACTCGTCGTCGGTTTCGTTCACCATGAAGGCCACTTCTTCGGCATCGATCGGGCCATAGGTGGTATCGATGATGATGCGGCGGATATCCAAATCGAGTGGCTCGGCCACGCCCTCGGCGAGGTAATGGCGAAGGTCTCCCAGACGATTACCGTCATGATGGATTGGATGGCGCTCCGGATCAGCCATCCGCCGTTCATAGCGTGAGAGGAGCACCGCGTCGTCTGCCCGCACATGGATCAGGGTTGCATCCGAGAGCGGCAACAGCGGCGCGAAATCGGCTTCCGCCAATCCCTTGTGGAAGAAGCTTTCGATGATCAGGCCATCGCCGGCGCGCAGCATTTCCGCCGCGATCGCGAAGATCTGCCTGGTGGCGGCGAGGCCCAATTGACCTGAGATTCCCAAACTGTGTTCGCCCAGCGCATCGGCAAATCGTTCCTTAATCGCGTCTTTTTCGAACAGCGGCAGGTGCAGCCTGCGGGCCAGTGGACGCGCGAGCGTGCTCTTGCCCGCACCCGGCGGGCCGGAAATGATGATCAGTTGGGGTTTGCCGGCGGTCATAGATCCTCGTTTCCAGGGCAGCGCGTGCGTGTCAACCATACATCGCCGAGGCAGGCGTGGTGTTTAGGTGGGCATGGGGATATCGAGGCGGTAATCGTGGGGAGCCGGCTCACGCAAAGCGATGTTCACCAGGACGATAGTTTCATCCAGCCGGGTCAGACCTGCAGTTGTATCGATGAAAATGCGAGAAATTCCAAGCTCCAGCGGGGCTGCCATCTCGGCCGGCAACTCCGGCAACAGGGTGCCGATTTTGGCAAGATCGCCATGAATCCAGTGGCGATCGGGTTGCAATGCCCGGTTTTCGTAGCGATCTTTCAGCGTCAGGTCATCGGCGCGCAGGTGCAGCAGCGCCGCGTCGGAGATCGCTACCAGCGGCAGCAGCAACGCCTCGTTTGATCCGTGGGGGATGTAGCCCTCGATCATCACATCGTTGCCACTGGTGAGGAGTTCCCGCGCGATCGCGATGACTTCCAACAGCGCTGCGGTTCCCAGTGCATCGGCATAGGCCAGGGCATCGAAACCAATTGCATCGGCCAGGCGCTCCTTGATGGCGTCGGTCGAGAACCACGGCATTCCCAGGGCGTGCGCCAGCAGCGGGGCACTGGTCGATTTTCCCGCTGCCGGCGGGCCAGCTACAACGATAAGGCGGGGACGCGGCATGGTGGCCCTCATAGGTACGCAACTACAGTTGGCGCATCCTACGGTGGCGGG
>DJVD01000072.1:7550-14199 GCA_002440805.1 Chloroflexi bacterium UBA6265 | reverse complement strand
GATGAACATAACGGTCGCCCTGGATGGGATATTAGCCAATTAGCATTGCCTCAGGAACCAGCGTGAACGCGATCAGCCAAAGGCCGGGGTAACTCTCGCAGGAATCCGCCATATCTTCAGCCAATAGCGGTACCTTGGGCCGCGGATGCGAGGAAAGACGATCTGTTGCCCCACTGGACGATGACGATGTAACAACGCCCATTTCGCGGTTGCTGACCGGGTCGGTAGTTCTGGCACCATCATGAGCCCCGGCTGATTGCATTGTCCACGAGGCATCACATCAAGATGCGTGCTGCGTAGATTGAGGCAATCTGCGCATGACTAGCGCAAAATCCGCACTCGAGGTTGACAAAGCATTTGAAATTTACACGTATGTGCCTCACAATCCTGCCAGTAGCCAAAATTCATGGAGCGAGTGCTCCCCGTATTGCCAAATCGTTGCGGCGACGAGTTTCGTGATCACGCGAATCGGTCGCCTTTTGGCAAGCGAACGTGAAGGCTGCGATATCGCCTGGTTCTCCGGGCTTTACGGTCACAGGAGGTAGTTCAATGGCTGAGCAAGGCAAACTTGCAACCCTCGTGCAACAAATGAAGCAGGGGGAAGTTGATCGCCGCGGGTTCATCAAAGCCGCAACTGCGCTTGGTGTCGCCCCGGCTGTCTCCATGTTCCTCGCAAATGCGGCCGCCGCGGGTTCCTCCCGCAACGGATTCGCGTTCTACTCACAGGCCACACCTGAGGCCAGTCCCGTTGCGAGTGCCGGTGTTCCCACCGTGGGCATGGAAGGCAAAACCCGGGGCCAGGACGGCAACCTGAAGCTGCTGCAATGGCAAGCAACAACGCACTTGATGTCTCACCGCGCCACCGGCACCAAGGATTTCATGGCTGCCGATATGATCAACGAACCGCTGATGCGCTATGCGGAAGACGGCTCGCTGATCCCCAACCTCCTTGTCGAAGTGCCGTCGGTTGAGAACGGCCTGCTCACGGAGGATCTCGGCACCGTCACCTTCAAGTTGCTTGAGGGTGTGGTTTGGAGCGATGGTGAACCATTCACCGCCGAGGATGTGGTTTTCACCTGGAAATGGATCACCGATACAAACAATGCCGCGGTGAGTTACGACGTTTGGTCGACCATCTCTGATATCGTGGCTGAGGATGATCTCACGGCCGTGGTCACCTACGCGGAGCCATCCGCCGCATGGTTCGATCCATTCACTGGTGGCAACAATGGTCATATCTACCCATCTCACGTGTGGGATGGTGACCCCACCAAGAGCGATGTTTCCGACAAGTTCCAGCTTTCCCCAGTCGGCACCGGCCCATACAAACTGGAATCCTTCGAGCCCAATGACAGTGCCCAGTTCGTAATCAACGAAAACTACCGGTTCGAGAACAAGCCTGCGTTTGCCACAGTTGAACTCAAGGGTGGCGGCGATGCCCCGGCCGCAGCGCGAAGCGTGCTGCAGACGGGCGACTATGACTATGCCTGGAACCTCCAGGTTGAACCTGCCGTTATCGAAGAAATGCTGACGGACGAAAGCCCGGGACACTACGTGGTAAAGCCAGGCACCAGCCTGGAGCGCATCCATTTCAACTTCAGTGATCCCAACAAGGAAGTGAACGGGCAGCGGTCTGAAAAGAACACGCCGCACCCGCTCCTCACCGATCCAGACGTGCGCGAGGCGCTGAACTGCGCTATCGATCGTGAGCTCATCGCCACGGAGTTCTACGGCCCCGGTCAACCGACCACCGCCAATGTCCTCAACGGATTGGAAGCGTTCGCCAGCCCCAACACCACTTGGGAGTTCAATACCGACAAGGCGAACCAGATCCTGGACGACGCTGGCTGGGCGCTCGATGGAGATGTTCGCACCAAGGATGGCCTGAAGCTCTCCATGAACTTCGCTACGTCCATCAACGCCGTGCGCCAGAAGACCCAATCGGTCGTCAAGGCCAACTTTGAGGCGATCGGCGTCGAATTAGCTCTGGAGCAGATCGATGCCGGTATCTACTTCGATAGCGCTGCCGGTAATGACCAGAACATTGGCCACATGTACTGGGACATGAACATGTACACCAACAACTCCACCAGCAGCATCCCGATCGCCTACATGAGCGACTGGTATGCTGGTCCGGATGGCCGCGCCATTGCCCAGAAGGAGAACGACTGGTCCGGAGCGAACCGCCAGCGCTGGGTTAATGCGGAATACGATGCCGCGTTCGAGGCGCTGCAGAAGGCAACCACGCTGGAAGAAGCATCCGAGTTGTTGATTCAGATGAACGACCTGATCATCAATGATCGCGCCGTAGTTCCTTTGGTCAATCGCGCTGCCGATGCCTACGCAATCGCCAACACGCTGTACGATGAGAACGTCGCCATTGGCGTCGGTTTTGAGTACAACTACTGGAACATCGCCAACTGGAATCGCAAGGCCGAATAAGGCTGACCGGTATTCTGTAACAGGTTCTCGCAAGCAGCAGTCGCCGGGGCAACACCCGGCGGCTGCTGCTGTTAAGCTGCCAAACTGTCGGTGGGCTGAAATGGCCCTTCCTCCAGCTATCATGGCGATTACGAGGTCCCTCGGCATGGCCTGCATTGGAGGAGTACGTGCATTCCATCACCACCTACCACGATGCGCTTCAGGCGATTTGGGATCGATCCGGATATGATCGCGGATTTATCAGCAATCCGTTCGCCGGTGATGACGCTGCCCGATTGGGCCTGCAGCGCACGCAGCGGCTGATTCAGGAGACGGGCTATAGCCAACTGCCCTACGGCATCGTCCATGTAGCCGGAAGCAAGGGCAAAGGCTCCACCTGCATCATGATTGATGCCATGCTCCGGGCTGCAAACCTGCGAACCGGCCGCTATATCTCCCCTCATCTTCACAGTTTCCGCGAGCGGTTCGTGGTGAACGCCATGCTCATTTCGGAGCACGATTTCATTCGGCTTACCCGGCAATTCGTGACCGCCGCCGCAGACATCGAGCAACGCGATGCCAGCCTGGGCCGGGTGACGGCTTTCGAGCTCACCACCGCCATGGCACTCGCCTGGTTTGCGCAGCAGGGATGCGATGTAGCGGTGATCGAGGTGGGGCTGGGCGGCACCCTTGATGCCACCAATATCGTTGATCCCCTCGTTTCGGTTATCACCACGCTCGATTATGAACATACGGCAATTCTCGGCTCAACCATGGCCGAAATCGCCGCCAACAAGGCTGGCATCATCAAGCCAGGTCACCCGGTAGTGGTTGCCCGGCAACCTGCCGAAGGCATGGAAGTCATCATTCAGCGCGCCTCCGGGTGCGAGGCGCCCATTTCCATTGCCGAACGCGATTGGCACGTTGATGGCGATAACACCAATTTCGCCTTTCGCAGCGAGGGGCACGAACTCAGGGGACTGAAGTGCCCCCTGGTCGGAGCGCACCAGGTGCAGAACGCCGGCCTGGCCGTTGCCGCCGTGCTGGCACTCCAGGGTGAAGATCCCGATCTGCGCGTTTCAGAGACCGCCGTCCGGAGCGGGCTTGCCTCGGCCACCCTGCCGGCTCGCTTCGAGCAGGTTAAGTGCGGCACTGGTCACACCGTTATTATCGACGGCGCCCATACCCCGG
This sequence comes from Chloroflexi bacterium UBA6265, assembly GCA_002440805.1. Lineage (GTDB taxonomy): Bacteria > Chloroflexota > Chloroflexia > Thermomicrobiales > UBA6265 > UBA6265. The sequence goes on along the minus strand of DJVD01000072.1, from coordinate 10,587 downwards.
CTTCGACCGCTGCCCTGGCAGCGGCCGTGAAGCAAGCTTTCCCCGAGGCCAACGTGACGCTCGTGATCGGCGTGCTGGCCGACAAGAATATTGCGGCACTGCTGGAACCACTCCAGGGCCTTGCCGATCACTGGATCGCTGTTTCGCCGGATAACCCGCGCGCGATGCCAGCCGCGGCCCTGCGGGAACTCATCACGACAGCCGGGCATGACGCCGCAGAATCATCGAGCGTGGCGGCTGGAATTGAACAGGCCTGTCGTACGGCTACCGACCTGATCGTCGTCACGGGTTCGTTTGCCACGGCCGCCGAAGCAAGGGTGGAACTGGGGCTTGCTCCTGTTGTCGATCCGCCGATGAACGCCTGAGGTTTGGCCCCTCAACACCTGCCCACCCGGTTCTGATGCGCGCCATGGGATGGACATGCTCCATCGAGCCATGGCGTTAATCGTGCAATGAGTGGATAAACTTGCGGGTGAATCGATGGTAAGAACGCATCGGGAGGATTCGGATGGATAACAACAGCAGATCATTTGGGGAACGGGTGCGCCAGACAACCAGTTCCGGCAAGCAGCGGCTTGGCCATGGCATCGAGGATGTGCGATCACGTGTGGGCAGCCGCAAGGTTGTCCGCAGCGAGCGCACTGGCACCGCTCCGGCGCCGGACCGCGACTCGACCCTGACCTCCAACATTCCCGGCAATACCAGCGAGACGGGCGTGGGATCACCTGTTGCCGGCTCCGGCGAACGTCCACGCGGCACCACCCTGCGTTCGCCATTGGGCCGACCGGCGGGGTGCACGGCACCAACCGGCGCAGCATTCATCGCCACAATTTCGCTTCTGGGCGCCATAATCAAAAGCAGGCAGCGTTAGCAACTGAAACCCATTAAGCCGAAGGACACCCATCCATGAGCATTGTCATGATCCTGATCGCGTTTCTGTTGGTGCTGGCGCTGGGGTTGAGGGCACCGTAAACCGACGTGGTTCTTAATCGAACCACCTCTCATAGACCTTCGGGATCAGCAGCACAAACACAACCGCACCCAGAAAATCGGTGATCACATCCACCACATCGGGCTTGCGGCCGGGGACGAAATGCTGGTGTATCTCGTCGACCACGCCATACAGCGTCGCGATGCCGATGGCGTACCACTGCCGTTCACGATTCAGCAGGCCGCTGTTCATGCCGAGGCCGAACCAGATCGCCAGGCCCAGGATGCCAAAAATGGTGAAATGGCCGATGACGCTCCACACCTCGAAGGTAAACCCTGGAGGTTCCGGCAAACGCTCGCGGTCGCTGAGCCACCAGATGGTCGCCATCGCCCAGGCGGCGGGCAGTATCCGCACCAGCGGCCAATCGAGTTTGCTTCGTGAGTAATCCATGGGTGTCCTTTACGGAATCGGGCTGGCAAGAACGAGGAAACCGGTCACCATCAGGATCACCACCACCACGCCAACTTCGATCATTGTGGCCCGGCGCAGGGTTGCCCAGGCACCATCACTGTCCGCCTCTGCCTGCAGGCGTGGCAACAGGCGAAACCGGTTGTAAGCGGCAATCGAGATCGGAATCAATACCAGCAGCAGCTTGAAGATCAATGCCTTGGCGAAGGCCGATTCCCGTTCAAACGGATCGTCCTTGATGATCGTGGCCATCACNNCGGCCCGCCTCAACGGCGTCGCCCTTATGGCGGAAGGCATACTGCAGGAAGAGCACCAGCCCCAGCAAACCCCCGAACCAGAACGATGCCCCCACACCATGCACAAAGTCCATGCCGTGCGAGATCCATGTTGGCGGCTGGTAGGCCGTGTGGCCGACCACCGTAAGCGACCCGAGCGCGATCAATCCGCCGATCACCACACCCCAGCGGTTGCGTTCGATCCGGACATCCTTGCGGGCGAACAGGTGCTGGATCGGGAACCCGAGCGCCAGACAGATCACGGCGCGAACCGAGCTGGCGCTGGAGGCGACTTCCCAGGCATCGGCACTGAAAAGGTCGGATGTCGAACCACCGATCTCCCACAGCCGGATATAGCCAACCAGCAGCACGTGCAGCAGGAACGTGATGACCGAAAGCGTGAGCGCAATGCGATGCGAGGTGCGATCGACGTTCTTCACCACAAACGCCCGGAACCACATCAGGCCCACCGAGCCCAGCATGCCGATGTAGGCCAGCCCTACCACAACGCTCATACCGGCAGGAGGCGATGTGTGCGGGAACGAATCGAGTCCCCAGAGTAGATCGTCGCCCGACATAATCGAGGCAATTGAAAGCACCGCGAAAATGAGGCCGATGATGGCCACCAACCAACGTGCAGAAAACTTCATGCGTCGCATATCTCCGAAGCAGGGCGAGTGGCCTGGATAACGCCAGTGAAAGCGGGGTTGCTCCTGCGCTCCAGGCACCAGCACTCAGCGTACCAAATTCCCGGCACACCGGGCCGATGAAACTGGCATACTTCTGCCAGTTGGAAAGGGGATATCCCACGGGATGACCGCATTCATACGCCCGTGCGATAATGAACGTTCAGGCGTTGCAATTCACCAGCAACCATTTTCTATTGAAAGGAACCGCTCCCCATGGAGCCACGACCGCAAAAACCACGACCGCAACCACAGCAGGGTGGCGCTCCCCCACCGGGAATGCCTGCCGCCCCGCAGGTGGGACCCGATCCGGCGCAGCATCCCCAACAGTACCAGCCGCAGCAGGGATTCGATCCGTCGGCGTTCGTGGCACCGCCGCGGGCCGAATACGATTACAGCCCGCTGGATCTGCAGCCGCCAGGTCAACGCCGCAAGCGTCAGGTCATCGCCGGCATCATCGGCGCCCTGGTGGTCGTGGCGATCGGCGCGCTGATTGTGGCCGGATGGATGGCACTGCGCGACGACGATAACAAGGTTGATCCCACCCCCGGTACCGACCGCGTTGCCCAACTCAATTCCACTCCGACCGAGGTAGCAGCCCCCGGCGCTGGCACTCCGGACGCCAACACCATCGCTCCCACGGTTGCTCCCACAACCGCACCTGCGGCGGCGCCCAC